>JBKPQU010000208.1:0-10748 GCA_046734255.1 Actinomycetota bacterium | reverse complement strand
TGGTGAGCAGTCCTGAGGCGCCCGGCGGCGGCGCCGGACGGGTGAAGGCCGGGGCCCGGGGAGACGCCGCAGACCCTGCCGCCCCTGAGGCCGCGGCCGCGGCGTCCATGGCCCGGTTGGCGAGCAGGTCGGCGTGCGCGTTGCGTTCCCGGGGAACCCAGGAGTAGCTCACCCGGTCGGGCGGCAGCACCCTTCGGGCCTCCTCGGCCAGGCGACGCATGTCCTCGTGCCGGATCGCCCACCGTCCGGACATCTGCTCGACCACGAGCCGGGAGTCCATCCGGACCTCGACCGTGCACTCCGGGTCCACGTCCAGCGCCGCCCGGAGGCCGGCGATCAACCCGCGGTACTCCGCGACGTTGTTGGTCGCCACCCCGATCGCCTCGGACACCTCGGCAAGCACGGCACCGGTCTCCGCATCCCGCACGACGGCGCCGAACCCGGCCGGCCCCGGGTTGCCCCGCGAGCCGCCGTCCGCCTCGACGACCAGCCGCCGCCCGGAGACGGCCTGCGTCACGGCCTGGTCACAGGCCGGACTCGGCGGTGCGCACGAGGATCCGCCCGCACTCCTCGCACCGGATGACCGCGTCGTCGGCGGCCGCGCGGATCCGGCCGAGGTCGGTGGCGTTCAGCTCCAGCCGGCAGCCCTCGCACCGCCGCCGGCTCAGCCGTGCGGCGCCCACCCCACCGGCATGCGCCCGCACACGCTCGTAGAGGGCGAGCAGGTCGTCGGGCAGTCCGGCCGCCGCCTGCTCGCGGGCCTGGCTGACCGTGGCCGCCTCGGCGTCCAGGACACCGACCTGCTCGTCCCGCCGGGACTCCAGCTCGGCCAGCTCGGCCTGCACGCGCTCCTGCTCGCCGACCAGCTCCGCCAGCTCGGCGGCGGCGGTCTCCTGCCGCTCCATCACCTCGAGCTCGGCGTCCTCCAGGACGTTCTGCCGCTGGGCGAGCGTGCCCAGCTCGTGCTGCATCGACAGGAGGTCCTTGGCCGAGCCCTGCCCGGCTTCCAGCCGCGCCCGGTCACGGGCGGCTCGCTGCCGCACCTGTTCGACGTCGGCCTCGGCCTTGGTCAGCTCCCGGGCCAGGTCGTCGGACTTCGTCCGGGCCACCACCAGCTGGCTCGCGAACGTGCCCAGCCGCGCGCGCAACCGCTCGATCTCGGCGTGCTCGGGCAGGGTGGCCACCCGGTGGGCGATCTGCGCCAGCCGGGTGTCCTGGTCCTGGACGTCGAGCAGCCGCCACTGCTCCTGGGGTGCCGCGCTCAGCACTGCCGCCCCGGATCCCTGGGACCACGCGCCGTGCTTCCGCCTCTCCGTCGGGTCACCGCACCACCCCACCCGGGCTGGGCACGCGGAAGATCCACGGGTCGGTGCAGCGAGTCGAGACGTGCACGTCGATCGGGCACCCGGCGTGCTCCATCGCGCCCGCGAGCCGGTTGGCCACGCCGTTCAGCCACGGCCACTCGGTTGCCCAGTGCGCGACGTCGACGAGGTACGGCGGGCCGTCGCCGGCCGCGTCGCGCGCCTCGGACGCGGGGTGATGCCGCAGGTCGGCGGTGACGAACACGTCGGCCTGGCAGGCGCGCGCCGCGCCGATCAGCCCGTCGCCGGACCCGCCGCAGACCGCCACCCGGGACACCTCGGCGGTGGGGTCGCCGGCCACCCGCACCCCCTGGATGGCGGCCGGCAGCGCCTCGGCGACGAGCATCGCGAACTCCCGCAGCGTGGTCGTGGCGCCGAGCCGGCCCACCCGCCCGATGCCCCGGGGACCGGACCAGCCGGCCAGCTCGTACACGTCGAAGGCAGGCTCCTCGTACGGGTGGGCCGAGCGCAAGGCCGCGATCACGGCGCCCCGCTGCTGCCGCGGCAGCACCATCTCCACGCGCCGCTCGGGCACGGTCTCCTGCCGGCCGGGCTCGCCCACCACGGGCGTGGCGCCCTCCCCGGGGATAAACGTTCCAACCCCCGTCGTCGTCCACGCGCAGCGCCGGTAGGCGCCGATGTCGCCCGCGCCGGCCGCGGCCAGCGCGTCGACGACCTTGTCGGCGTCCTCCTCCGGGATGAACGTGACCAGCTTGTCCGTCGGGTCGACCGGGTCGGCGTCCAGCGGCACGAGATCGGTGAGGCCGAGCACCCGGGCCAGGGCGTCGGACACCCCGGGCGCGGCGACGTCGGCATTGGTGTGCGCGGTGTACAAAGCGCAGCCGTGCCGGATCAGCTGGTGGAGCACCCGTCCCTTGGGTGTGTTCGCAGCCACCGTGTGCACGCCGTGGAACAGCAGCGGGTGATGGGTGAGCAGCAGGTCGGCGCGCCAGGAGAGGGCCTCTTCGATCACGGAGGGGGCGGGGTCCACTGCGAGCAGCACCCGGCGGACCTGTGCGGAGGGTTCGCCGCAGACCAACCCGACGGCGTCCCACTCCCGCGCCCACGCGGGGTCGTACATCTGCTCCAGGACCCCGACGACACCCGCGACCGTCGGCTGGACATCGGTGGTCACCCGTCGCACCCTAGCCGCCACCCCGCGTTGATGGCAGCCGGTCCCGGTGATCGGCGTGTGTCGTCGTTACAACGGGCGAGGAGACCGCTCGTGCCGCCGGTGGGCACCACGGTCGGGCACCCGAGCTGGCGCCTGCTCACCCGCCCCATCCTCCCCCATCCGGGGCCCGGCGATCGGGGGGCGCACGGAGGAAGCCGATGGTGGGCCCGGCCGGACTCGAACCGACGACGTCCGCGGTGTAAGCGCGGTGCTCTACCAGCTGAGCTACAGGCCCTGGGTGTGGCACCGGACGGGTCCGGCGCCGCACGAGTTCGGCTGGACGGCGTCCCGAGCCCGACGGGCGCCGCCCTGCTCACAGCGCGGCGATCGCCTCCCGGTAGGCGGCCAGCGGCCGCGCCTCCGTTGCGGGGTGCACGACGCTCCAGCGCACCACGCCGTCGGTGTCGATCAGGAAGCTGCCCCGCTCGGCGCGCCCGGCCCGCTCGGAGAAGACACCGTAGCGCCGGGCCACGTCGCCGTGCGGCCAGAAGTCGGACAGCAGCGGGAAGTCGTAGCCCTCCACCTCCGCGAACGCGCGCAGCGTGTACATCGGGTCGCAGGAGATCCCGACCACCTGGACCTTCTCGGCGGAGAACTCCCCCAGGTTGTCCCGGATCTCGCAGAGCTCGCCGGTGCAGGTCCCGGAGAAGGCGAAGGGGTAGAAGACCAGGACGACGTTCTGGTCGCTGCGAAGGTCGGACAGCCGCACCATCTGCCCGTGCTGGTCCTTCAACTCGAAGTCCGGCGCCTGCTCGCCGCTCTGCACGCTCATCGGTGGTCCTCTCCTGCGCTCCGGCCCAGGGTGCCTCGGGCTGCCTGATATGACCCGTCTGGCGCCGGTCTGTCGGCGTCTGTCGGCGTCTGTGGGCAGTCTGTCAGGCAGTCTGTCAGGCGCCGCGCGCGAGGCGTCCGGTGGTCAGCGGCGACCTGTGCGCGGGGTGGCCAGGCGGGTCCCGGTCCAGTCCGGGCAGGCGCTGATCGTGCTCGTGGCGTGCAGGCCCGCGGTCGGGGCGGACTCCTCGATCTCGCTGGGCTCGACGTGCCCGTTGCGCCCTGATTTCGGCGTGAGCAGCCAGATCACCCCGCCGTCGGCAAGGTTGGTCTTGGCATCGACCAAGGCGTCCACCAGGTCTCCGTCCTCGTCCCGCCACCAGAAGAGCGCTGCGTCCACGACGTCCTGGGTGTCCTCGTCGCGAAGCTCATGACCGGTGAGGGCCTCGACGGCTTCGCGCAGGCCGTGGTCGACGTCGTTGTCGTAGCCGAACTCCTGGACCACCTGATCGGGCTTGAAGCCGAGCCTGCCCGCCATCGACTGGTCCGCCGCGGACTCCGCGGTCGCGCCCACCTCTCCTGCCCTCCCTACCGCCTCGCAAGGCCGCGGGTGACAGGCGCGCCCGCCCGCCACACGCTCGTCTCGTTGGCATCTCTGGTCACGTTAGTGCACTAGAAGCGGGGCCCCCGGCGCAACCACCGCACGACACTTTCCTCGCCGCGGCTGGCCTGCGACCCGGCCTCTCACCTGCGCACTCGTGTGCAGGGGCCGGCGCGAGGGGCGGCGGGCGCGGAACGACCGCCAAGCCTTCTGCCTCGATTACCGCCCGGTAGACATGACGGCAGACGGACGCCGCGTCAGGATGGGGTGGACAGGCGATTCCAGACGATGACGAAGATGGCGTTGACGACGAGCGCAGGCGCACCCGGGGGCCAGGCGTCCACGGCTGCAACGGGAGTTGCGACAGGCGACTGCAACAGGGAGGCGTGAGCCGTGGCCGGACGCGACGAAACAGGGCCCATTCACAACGGGCTACCCAGCCAGTTGCCGGACATCGATCCGGAGGAGACCCAGGAATGGCTGGCGTCGCTGGATGCCGCAGTCGACGAGCGCGGCCGGGTCCGAGCGCGCTACCTCATGCTGGCTCTGCTCCAGCGCGCCAGGGAGCGGGGCGTCGGGGTCCCGAGCCTGATGTCGACGGACTACATCAACACGATTCCGCCGGAGGCGGAGCCCTGGTTCCCCGGCGATGAGGAGGTCGAGCGTCGCCACCGGGCATGGATCCGCTGGAATGCAGCGATCATGGTCCACCGGGCGCAGCGCCCCGAGATCTCCGTGGGCGGGCACATCTCGACCTACGCCTCCTCCGCGACGCTCTACGAGGTCGGGTTCAACCACTTCTTCCGCGGCAAGGACGACGCGGACGGGGGCGACCAGATCTTCATCCAGGGACACGCCTCCCCCGGGATCTACGCGCGGGCCTTCCTGGAGGGCCGCCTCAGTGAGGACCAGCTGGACGGCTTCCGGCAGGAGCGCTCGCATGCCGGCGGCGGCCTGTCGAGCTACCCGCACCCCCGGCTCATGCCGGACTTCTGGGAGTTCCCCACCGTGTCGATGGGCCTGGGCCCGATCAACGCGATCTACCAGGCGCAGTTCAACAAGTACCTGCACGGCCGCGGCCTGAAGGACACCTCGAACCAGAAGGTGTGGGCCTTCCTCGGCGACGGCGAGATGGACGAGCCGGAGAGCCGCGGCGCCCTGCAGCTGGCGGCCTTCGAGGAGCTGGACAACCTCATCTTCGTGATCAACTGCAACCTCCAGCGGCTGGACGGGCCGGTCCGCGGCAACGGCAAGATCATCCAGGAGCTCGAGGCGTTCTTCCGGGGCGCCGGCTGGAACGTGATCAAGGTGATCTGGGGCCGCGAGTGGGACCCGCTGCTCGCCGCCGACCGGGACTTCGCCCTGGTCAACCTGATGAACGCCACCCCGGACGGGGACTACCAGACCTACCGGGCCAACGACGGCGCATACATCCGCGAACACTTCTTCGGCCGCGACGCCCGCACCCGCAGGATGGTCGAGGACATGTCGGATGAGGACATCTGGCGGCTGAAGCGCGGCGGGCACGACTACCGCAAGGTCTACGCCGCCTACCGGGCGGCGGTCGAGCACACCGGCCAGCCCACCGTGGTCCTGGCGAAGACGATCAAGGGCTACAGCCTCGGCCCGCACTTCGCCGGCCGCAACGCCACGCACCAGATGAAGAAGCTGACGCTGGACGATCTCAAGATGTTCCGCGACGGGCTGCGGATACCGATCACCGACGAGCAGCTCGAGGCCGACCCCTACCTGCCGCCGTACTACCACCCGGGCGAGGACGACGACACGATCCAGTACCTGCGCGAGCGCCGGGCCCGGCTGGGCGGCGCCCTGCCTCAGCGGCGGGTCAGCGCCGGCAGCCTCAAGCTGCCTGCCGACAGCGCCTACGAGGCGGCATCCCGCGGATCGGGCAAGCAGGCCGTGGCGACCACGATGGCGTTCGTCCGCCTGCTCCGGGACCTGATGCGGGACAAGGACTTCGGCCCCCGCGTCGTCCCGATCATCCCGGACGAGGCGCGGACGTTCGGGATGGACTCCTTCTTCCCGACCGCCAAGATCTACAACCCGCACGGCCAGCACTACACCTCGGTCGACCAGGAGCTCATGCTGGCCTACAAGGAGTCCGAGAGCGGGCAGATCCTGCACGTCGGGATCAACGAGGCGGGCTCGGTCTCCGCGTTCACCGCGGCGGGCAGCTCCTACGCCACGCACGCCGAGCCGATGGTGCCGATCTACATCTTCTACTCGATGTTCGGCTTCCAGCGCACCGGCGACGCCCTGTGGGCGGCGGCCGACCAGATGGCCCGGGGGTTCCTGATCGGAGCTACGGCCGGCCGTACGACGCTGACCGGTGAGGGGCTGCAGCACGCCGACGGCCACTCGCCGCTGCTGGCCTCGACGAACCCCGCGGTCGTCTCCTACGACCCGGCCTACGCCTACGAGATCGGGCACATCGTCCGCGACGGGCTGCGCCGGATGTTCGGCGAGGCGCCGGAGAACGTCATCTACTACCTCACGGTGTACAACGAGCCGATGGTGCAGCCGCGCGAGCCCGAGGGCATCGACGTGGAGGGCATGATCCGCGGCATCTACCGGCTCGAGCCGGCGGACGCCCCGAACGACCAGGCTCCCCGGGCCCAGTTGCTGGCCTCCGGGGTCGCGGTGCCCTGGGCCCTGGAGGCCCAGCACCTGCTGCGCCAGGACTGGGGCGTGGCCGCGGACGTCTGGAGCGTCACCAGCTGGTCGGAGCTGCGCCGCGACGCCCTGGACTCCGACGAGCACGCCTTCCGGCACCCCGGTGACGAGCCGCGGGTGCCGTACGTGACCAAGGCGCTGGAGGGAGCGCCCGGCCCGGTGGTGGCGGTCAGCGACTACATGCGCGCCGTCCCGGACCAGATCCGGCAGTGGGTTCCGCAGGAGTTCGTGTCGCTGGGGACCGACGGGTTCGGGATCTCCGACACCCGGCCGGCGGCCCGGCGATACTTCGCCGTGGACGGCCCGTCGATCGCCACCCGCGTGCTGCAGCAGCTGGCCAGGCGCGGCGACGTTCCTCCGGACGTGCCCGTCACGGCGTTCGAGAAGTACCGGATCGAGGACGTCTCGGCAGGGACGACCGGCAGCGCCGGCGGGGACGCCTAGGAGCTCGGGACCTCAGCGGCGCAGGAAGGCGCGCAACCGGGACGGCCGCTCCGACCGGACGTCGATCACCGCCGGGCGGGAGCCGGTGTCGATCAGGCGCTGCAGCTTGGGGCCGAGCTCCTCGACCCGGGCGGTGTCCGGGTGCTCGTACATCGCCTCGAGGTGGCGGCGGGCCTCGCCGGTGCGGCCCGCCTCGACCGCGGCCTCGACCATCTGCCGGCCCGCCTCGAGGTCGTGCTCGCGGGGGCGCCAGTGGCCGACACCCAGGGACAGCGCGTCGGCGGGATGCCCCGCCTCGCGGAGCATCAGCAGGCCCGCGGCCAGGGCGCGACCGCTCGGATCCCGCTCGGCCGCGGTGCCGAGCCGCCGCAGCGCAGCCTCCCGGTCGTCCTTGATCGACAGCCGGGCCATCTCGATCAGCGGGTACCAGGCCCGGCCCGACCAGGCCAGCTCCTCCGCGAGCGCCCACACGGCATCGTCGGCGGCGCGATCCGGATCGACCGGTGCGTGCTCGGCGTAGATGCCGCCGGCGGGCGTCTCGTGGCCCTCGGCGGCGTGGCGGCGGACGACCTCGGCGAGGCGGGCGAACGCCTCGACGTCATTGGGGTCACGGGACAGGCGCTCCCGGAGCATCATCTCGTCGTCCTGCCCGGCGGCACCCCGGCGGACCGCGCCTCGGTCGGCCACCATCGCGTGCTGGAAACGTTGGCGTAAGCGGTCGAGCGCTCCCATGTGTGCGTTAAGTCCTCCCCCGAGGCCGACGAGGCCTCGGCGTGGCCCCGCCCAGCCCCCGTCGGGCTCTGTGACGACCATATCCTGCCGCCGCCCCCGACCCTAGCCGCCGCTCCAGGGACGAGCGACCCGTCGGACCGGCCGGAGGGGTTGCGCGAGCCCGCCGCGGGGGGTGGGCTGGATCCAGCGCGAGAGGGGAGCCAGCGATGGCGGAGGGACAAACCCGGCTGCCCCGCGGCCGGTACGAGCAGGAGCTGCTGCGGCTTCAGGCCGAAATGGTCGCCGTCCAGGAATGGGTGCGTGCGACCGGCCAGCGGGTCGTCGTGATCTTCGAGGGCCGGGACGCCGCCGGCAAGGGCGGCACGATCAAGCGGATCGCCGAGTACCTCAACCCGCGGGTGGCGCGGATCGTCGCTCTGCCCTCGCCCACCGAGCGCGAGCGCACCCAGTGGTACTTCCAGCGGTACACCGAGCAGCTCCCGGCCGCCGGGGAGATCGGGCTGTTCGACCGCTCCTGGTACAACCGGGCCGTGGTCGAGCGGGTGATGGGTTACTGCACCCCCGAGGAGTACCGGCTGTTCCTGCGGCAGTGCCCGACCTACGAGCGGATGCTGGTCGAGGACGGGATCCTGCTGCGCAAGTACTGGTTCTCGGTCAGCGACGAGGAGCAGGAGCGCCGTTTCCGCTCCCGGGTGAACGACCCGATGCGGCAGTGGAAGTTCTCGGAGAACGACCTGCTCGCCCGGGACCGGTGGGTGGAGTTCTCCCGGGCGAAGGACGAGATGTTCGTGTTCACCGACATCCCCGAGGCCCCCTGGTACGTGACCGAGGCGGACGACAAGCGGCGCGCCCGGATCAACATGATCACCCACCTGCTGGAGAACCTGCCGTACGAGCACGTCGACCGGCCCACGATCACCCTGCCGCCCCGCCCGCCGGCCCAGGATTACCAGCGCCCGCCTCGGGAGCTGTTCCACCAGGTGCCCGACCGGGCGGAGCAACTGGTCGCCGAGGAGGCGCGGTCGCGGACGGGAAAGAGATCGGCCAAACCGGGCAAGTCGGCGGCCAAGGAGGGCGGGAAGAAGGCTCGGAGCGGCGCCACGGCTAAGACGGCCAAGCCGGCCGCCGTCGGGCCCTGACCCGCGGCCCCCTGCTCCCCCGGCACGCGACGCGTCCGCGAGGGTCAGCCGTCGGTCCGGTTGTGGGAGAACCACAATCGGCAGCGGTGGAAAGGCCCGTGAGCATCTAGTCTCGGTGGATGGCCCCCGCCGCGGATCCGACGCTGACCCGGCTGCGGAGAGCAACCGGCCCGCTGTCGACCGCGGCCCTGCAGCGGATGGACGAGCGGCTGCCCTGGTTCCGGGCGCTGACGGCGGAGGAGCGCTCGTGGATCGGCCTGGTTGCCCAGGCCGGGATCGCGGCCTTCGTCTCGTGGTACGCCGAGCCGACCATGGACGTCACGGCCGCCGCCGTCGAGGTGTTCGCCACGGCTCCCCGGGAGCTGACCAGGACGATCTCCCTGCAGCAGACGCTGGCCCTGGTCCGCACGGTGGTCGAGGTGATCGAGGAGCGGGTGGACGAGCTGGCGGCGCCCGGTGCCGAGCAGCGCTTCCAGGAGGCGGTGCTGCGCTACTCCCGCGACGTCGCGTTTGGCGCGGCCGAGGTCTACGCGCGGGCCGCGGAGACCCGCGGCGCCTGGGACGCCCGGCTGGAGGCCCTGGTGGTCGACGCACTGCTGCGCGGAGAGGCGGACGACGGGATCCGGTCCCGCGCGGCGGCGCTGGGCTGGGCCGGCGACCAGCCGCTGACCGTGGTCGCGGGGGCCACCCCCGAGCGGGACGTCGAGGATGTCATCGAGGACATCCGGCGGCACGCCCGCCACCTGGACGGCGACGCCCTGGTCGGGGTGCACGGCGACCGGCTGGTCGCGGTGGTCGGCCGCTTCGAGGACCCGCTCGAGCTGGGCAGTGCGGTCGCCGTCAGGTTCGGCCCCGGGCCCGTGGTGACCGGACCGGTGGTGCCGACGTTGGCCGAGGCCGGCCGCTCCGCGCGAGCGGCGCTGGCCGGGCTGGTTGCCGCCCGCGCCTGGCCGGGCGCACCCCGGCCCGTGGCGGCCGACGACCTGCTGCCCGAGCGGCTGCTGTCCGGTGACGCCTCGGCGCGGCGGCTGCTGGTCGACCGGGTCTACCGGCCGCTGGAGGAGGCCGGCGGCGGCCTGCTGGAGACCGTGGCGACCTTCTTCGACTCCGGTCGCTCGCTGGAGGCCACCGCCCGGGCACTGTTCGTCCACCCGAACACCGTCCGGTACCGGCTACACCGTGTGGCGGATGTCACCGGATGGCGACCCACGGATGCACGGGAGGGATTCGTCCTGCAGGTGGGCATCACCGCAGGTCGGTTGGCCGGACCCGGAACACGCAGCTGACACTGCCGCGCGCCTTTGGAGGAAACCTCCAATCGTCGGCCGAAAGGTTCGTCGCGGCCCTCGGTCCGGGTCGGGCGGGTCGGCAGCGAGGCTGAAGAGGTGCTGGCCGTCGTCTGCCCCGGTCAGGGGTCACAGCTTCCGGGATTCCTCCAGCCATGGCTGGAGCTGCCGGGTTTCGCCGACCGGATGGCCTGGCTGTCGGCCGTGGCGGGCCTCGACCTGGTCGCCCACGGCACCACCTCGGACGCCGAGACCATCCGGGACACGTCGGTCGCGCAGCCGCTGATCGTGGCCAGCGGGCTGGTGTCGCTGCTGGCGCTGTTCCCCCACCCCGCGGACGGCTTCAAGGTGGTCGCGGTGGGCGCGGGCCACTCCGTCGGTGAGATCACCGCCGCGGCGGCGGCCGCCGTGATCACCGCCGAGCAGGCGATGGTCTTCGTCCGGGAGCGCGGCAAGGCGATGGCCGCGGCCTCCGCGATCACCCCCACCGGGATGAGCGCCGTCGTCGGCGGCGAGCCGGACGAGATCGCCGCCGCCCTGCAGCGC
>JBKPQU010000207.1:0-5898 GCA_046734255.1 Actinomycetota bacterium | reverse complement strand
CGGCGGGAACGGCACCGGGCCCGTCAGCGTCGTCGACGTCACTCACGGACGTGCCATGGTCCGGCTCAGCGGGCCGGACGCCGCGCGGGCGCTGGCCAAGCCGGACTTCGCCGGCCGGCCGGAGCTGGCCTGGTCGCGGGCGGAGGAGGCCCCGCATCTCGTTGCGCTGCAACCGGTCGAGGAGGCCGTGGTGCCGCCCGAGGCCAGCCAGATCGTCACCAGCGGCGGCCGGATCGCCGGCCGTGTGACCTCCAGCCGGATGTCACCCACGCTGGGCCGTTCGCTCTGCCTCGCCCAGGTGGAGCCGGAGCTGGCCGCGCCCGGCACGGTGGTCACGATCGTCCTGCCGGACGGCGGGACGGCGAGCGCGACCGTGATGCCGCAGCTGGCCTCGGTCGACCCGGAGGGGGTGCGGCTGCGTGGCTGACCCTCGGTCCAGCGAGCCGATCGCGCGCAGCCCCATCGCCGCCCTGCCACCGGTGGCGGTGGTCGACGGCTGGGAGATCTCGCAGCGGCGGTCGAGTGCGAGGCTGCGCCTGGCCGACCGCACGCCACTGGCCAAGATCCTGGTCCGGGCCGAGCCGTCCTCGCCCGCCGCAATGGCGCTGGGCGTGGCTTTCGGCCGGTGCGCCCGCCGCGCGGACGGCGTCCTGGTGATCGGCTCGGGTCCGGGGGAGTGGCTGCTGATCGGGCCGCCGAACACCGCCCCGGACCTGGCCGCGGGCGTTCCCGGCGGGAACGGCACCGGGCCCGTCAGCGTCGTCGACGTCACTCACGGACGTGCCATGGTCCGGCTCAGCGGGCCGGACGCCGCGCGGGCGCTGGCCAAACTGTGCGCGATCGACCTGCGCGAGCGGGTCACCCCGGACGGCGCGGCCTTCCGCAGCATGGTCGCGAACGTGTCCACGGACGTCGTCCGGGACGACCGCGACGGGGTTCCCTCCTACCTCCTGCACTGCGAGCGCTCGAGCGGTCAGTACCTGTTCGACGCGCTGCTGGACGCCTGCGCCGAGTTCGGGGGCGACGTCGACGGCTTCGACCCGCGCTGAGCGGCGCTCGGCTCCGCACGTGGCGAGTGCGACGTCGCCAGGGTGTCCCGCGCCCGTCTCGGCTGGCGACGCCGCACTCACCTGCCTGAAGCCCTTCTAACGTCCCACTCGCCGGGCCCGCTCGGCCACCGGATTTAGGCCAGCCGGACCCGGGGGTCGAGGAAGGCGTAGCAGACGTCGACGACGAGGTTGGCGACCACGACAGCAGTGGCGGCCACCAGCACGATCCCGACGATCACCGGCAGGTCCTGACGGAAGATCGCGGTGATCGCTTCACGGCCCAGCCCGTCGATGCCGAAGATGGTCTCGGTCACGATCACACCGCCGAGCAGCGTGCCGAGGTCGATGCCGAACTGCGTGGCCACCGGGGTCAGCGCCGCGCGCAGCCCGTGCCGGTAGATCACCCGGTTCTCGCCGATGCCCTTCGAGCGTGCGGTGCGGATGTAGTCCTCGCCGAGCACGTCGAGCATCGAGGCGCGGGTTAGCCGGGTGTAGGTGGCCGCCATCACCAGCGCCAGCGTCAACCACGGCAGGACGAGCGAGCGCGCCCACTCCGCCGGGTCCTGCACCAGCGGCACGTACCCGCCGGCCGGGAACCAGTCGAAGCCCGCAAGGGTCAGCCGGTAGTACGCGAAGTACAGCAGCAGCAGGCCGAGCAGGAACGTCGGCATCGAGTAGAACGTCAGCGCGAAAACGGTCAGCGTGCGATCCGCGACCGACCGCGGGCGGACGGCGGACACGACGCCGGTCAGCACGCCGATCAGCAGCCACAGCACCGCCGCGCCGAGAACCAGCGAGAGCGTCTTCGGCAGCGCGGAGGCGATGATCGTCGTCACCGGCACCTGGTGGTAGTAGTCGTAGCCCAGGTCTCCGCGCAGGGCGCGCCCGACGAACGTCAGGTACTGCCGCCACAGCGGTTCGTCCAGGCCGAGGCGGTGCTGGATCAGTGCCACCGTCTGCGGCGTGGCCTGGCGCCCGGCCATAGTGCGGGCCACGTCGCTGGGGCTGACGAAGAAGATGACGAACACGAGCAGGGTGATCAGCCACAGCACGAAGACGCCGAGCAGTGTGCGGCGGATCAGGAACCTCACCATCGCAAGCTCCCCCTCACCGGGTGATCAGCCGTTCGGCCTGCGGGTCGAAGGCGTCCCGGACGCCGTCCCCGAAGAGGTTGAAGGCGATCGTCGTGATCAGCAGCGCCGCGCCGGGGAAGATGATGAACCACCAGGCCTGGCGGTAGTAGCCGATCGAGTCGTTCAGCATGTTGCCCCACGTCGCGGTCGGCGGCGGGGTGCCGAGGCCGAGGAAGGACAGGGTCGCGTCGATCACGATCACCGTCGGGATCAGCAGCGAGGCGTAGACGATCACCTGCGCCAGCAGGTTGGGCAGGACGTCGACGAACATGATCCGCGAGTCGCCCGCGCCGAGCGAGCGGGCCGCCTCGACGTACTCCCGTTCCCGGATCGACAGCGTCTGGCCGCGCACGATCCGCGCCACCGCCGCCCAGGAGAACGTCGCGATCACGATCACCTCGATCGCCAGGCTCGGACCGGTGATCGAGACCAGCGAGATCGCGAACAGCAGGAACGGGAACGACAGCACGACGTCGACCGTGCGTGCCAGGAAGGTGTCGACGATCCCGCCGAGGTAGCCGGCGGCCAGGCCGATCACCACGCCGAGCGCGACGGTGAGGGCGGTGGCCACGACGCCGACGAACAGGGAGATCCTCGCCCCGTAGGCGATCCGAACCAGGATGTCCCGGCCGAGGTCGTCGGTGCCGAGCCAGAACTCCCGGCTCGGCGGCACCGGCAGGCCGTCCGGGGTCAGGCCGGTGTCCCGGAACTGCGCGTCCGGGGGGTGCCCGGTGATCGCGGCGATCAGCGGCGCGCACACGGCGAGCAGCACGATCGCCACGATCAGGCCGAGGGAGATCATCGCCACCCGGTCGCGGCGCAGGCGTTCCCAGGCGAGCTGCCAGGGATTGCGGCCGGTGATCGCCGGTTGGGCGACCCCGACCAGGACGGTGTCACGGTTGATCACCGCGGGCTCCAGGACCCGGGCGTCGGTCTCGTGGCTCATCAGATCTCCTCCCCTCCGGCGGCGGCCCGCAGCGGGACCCTTGCGGTCAGGTCCTCGCCGGGGATGACCGGGAAGTGGCACGCGGTCACATGCCCCGCCTCGTCACCGGGAACCCGCCGCAGGAGCGGGGACTCGCGCGCGCAGAGGCCCTCGGCCTTGGGGCAGCGCGGGTGGAAGACGCAGCCGGACGGCGGCATCACCGGCGAGGGCAGGTCACCGGTGAGGATCAGCTGCCGGCGCCGGTCGGAGGCGTCCGGGTCCGGGACGGGCACCGCGGAGAGCAGCGCGTTCGTGTACGGGTGCCGGGGTCGGTGGTAGATCTCGTCGGCGGTGGCGATCTCCACCAGCCGGCCCAGGTACATCACCGCGACCCGGGTGCTCACCTGCTCGACCACGGACAGGTCGTGCGCGATGAACAGGTAGGTCAGGCCGAACTCCGCCTGCAGGTCGGTGAGCAGGTTGATCACCTGGGCCTGGATCGAGACGTCCAGCGCGGACACCGGCTCGTCGCAGACGATCAGCCGGGGCCGCAGCGCCAGCGCCCGGGCCACCCCGATCCGCTGCCGCTGCCCGCCGGAGAACTCCGCGGGGAACCGGTTGTAGTGCTCGGGGTTGAGGCCGACCAGCTCCATCAGCTCCTGCACCGCCCGCTTGCGCTGCTCGCCCCTGGCGATCCCGTGGATGGCGAACGGGTCACCGATGATCGAGCCCACCCGGCGGCGCGGGTTCAGCGAGCCGTACGGGTCCTGGAAGATGATCTGGATCTCGCGGCGGAGCGGCCGCAGTTCGGAGCGGGAGAGCCGGGTGATGTCCTGCCCGTCGAACTCCACGGTCCCGGAGGTCAGGTCGTAAAGGCGGGTCAGGCAGCGGGCCAGTGTCGACTTGCCGCAGCCGGTCTCACCGACCAGCCCCAACGTCTCGCCGCGGCGTACCTCGAGGGAGACGTCCTCGACCGCGCGGACCACCGGCCCCTGCCCGCCGATCCGGCCCAGGCCGCCGGACCTGAGCGGGAAGTGCTTGACCACGTGGGAGGCCCGCAACAGGACGTCCCCCGCTGACGGTGGGTCTGCGGCAGGCGCGGGGTGCTGGGTGCGCTGCGTGCTCATCCGGTCGCCTCCGCCTGGGTACCGGGGATCAGCGGCAGCCAGCAGGCCGACAGGTGGGACGGCTGCCAGGGCATCGGGCGCAGCGGCGGGGTCTGGTCCGTGCAGCGGTCGAAGGCGTGCGGGCAGCGCGGGTGGAACGGGCAGCCGGTCGGCAGGCGCACGAGGCTGGGCGGCTGCCCGCGGATCGGCGTCAGCCGAGCACGCTGTCCGGGAACCGGAAGCGAGGCCAGCAGCCCCTGGGTGTAGGGGTGATGGCCGCGGTAGAACAGCTCCCGCCGCTGCGCGGTCTCCATCACCGCGCCGGCGTACATCACGATCACCTGGTCGGCCATGTCCGCCACGACCCCCAGGTCGTGGGTGATCAGGATGATCGCGGTGCCGAACTCCTGCTGCAGGTCCCGCATCACCCGCAGCACCTGGGCCTGGACGGTGACGTCCAGGGCGGTGGTCGGCTCGTCGGCGATCAGCAGCGCGGGGTTGAGGGCCATCGCCATCGCGATCATCGCCCGCTGCCGCATCCCGCCCGAGAACTGGTGGGGGTAGTCGTCGACGCGTTGCTCCGGCTGCGGGATGCCGACGAGCCCGAGCAGCTGGATGGCGCGCGTCCGCGCCTGCGCGCGGGTCACCCCGCGCTCGTGCGCCCGGATCAGCTCGACGATCTGCCAGCCCACCCGGTAGTAGGGGTGCAGGCTGGACAGCGGGTCCTGGAAGACCATGCCGATCCGCACCCCCCGGATGTGCCGCAACTCCTCGGGCTCGGCCAGCAGAAGGTCCTGGCCGTCGAACATGGCGGAGCCGCTGACCTCCGCACCGCGGGTGAGCCCGGTGATCGTCTGCATCGAGACGCTCTTCCCCGAGCCGGACTCCCCGACGATGCCCAGCGTCGTGCCGGCGGCGAGGTCGAAGGACAGGCCCCGGACGGCGTGCACGACGCCGTCCGGGGTGTCGAAGCTGACCCGCAGGTCACGGACGGACAGCAGTGGCGCCCGGTCCTCAGTCACCGTTGGTCGCCGGGTCCAGCCAGACATTGGTCGGGTCGTAGTTCTGCAGCGACGGGAGGTAGACCGCGTTGTGCACCTGCTTGGCGTGGTAGTTCGGCTGGTTCGGCTGGGTGATCGGGAAGATCGGCGCGTCGGCCATCACCTGCTGGTCCGCCTTGTGCCACAGCTGCGCCGCCTGGTCCTCGGTGGTCGCCGAGATGGCCTCGGAGATCAGTCGGTCGGTGGTCGCGCTGGCGTAGAAGCTGTAGTTGCTGCCCTGCGGCGGGAAGCTCGGCCTGCCGCTGAACAGGGGGTTGAAGAAGGAGAGTGCGCCGTTGCCGTACCAGTCGGCGCCCCAGCCGGCCAGCGAGAGGTCCCAGACCCCGCGCTTGGCCACGCTCGGCACCTGCAGGTACTTCGTGTAGAAGTCGGCGTTCGGCACCGGCACCCCGACCACCGTGATGCCCAGCGGCTTGAGATCCTGCTGGACGGTCGCGAAGGTCTTGCTGCTGCCCTCGGATGCGTTGCGGTACAGGAACTTCAGCGTCACGCCGTTCGGGGAGCCGGCCTGCGCGATGAGCTGCTTGGCCTTGGCCACGTTGTACGGGTTCGGGTCGGTGTCGGGCGTCCCGCCGACCTGGTCGCTCGGCAGGATATGGGTCAGAGGCGGGTTGACCTTGGGGC
>JBKPQU010000206.1:0-8908 GCA_046734255.1 Actinomycetota bacterium | reverse complement strand
GCGCAGGACGCCGGCCGGATCGGCGAGCAGGTCCTCCCACGCCAGCTCTGCGGCACCGGCCAGGACGGTGTCCGCACCGAGCTCGGGC
Source organism: Actinomycetota bacterium (assembly GCA_046734255.1). GTDB lineage: Bacteria > Actinomycetota > Actinomycetes > Actinomycetales > Kineosporiaceae > JBKPQU01. Next base: position 8,820 of record JBKPQU010000206.1, on the reverse strand, counting down.
ACCTGCAGCCGCAGCTGCTCCGCGGGCGCCGACAGGGCCGCGGCGGACAGGCTGGCCCGCACCGACGTCTCGGCGGACAGGAACACGGCCTCCAGCAGGCCGCCGAGGATCACCAGCTGCGGGTTGACCAGGTTGACCACGTTGGCCACGCCGACGCCGAGCCAGCCCGCGATCTCCGCCAGCGCGGAACCCCGCCCGCCGGGTGCCGCCCGCACGGCCGCGACCAGCTCGTCCATCGGGGCGTCCGGTATGCCCAGCGCCTGCGCGATCGCGGCCGCACCGACCTCGGTCTCCCAGCACCCGCGGGCGCCGCACCGGCAGGGCCGCCCGCCGGGGCGCACGGTCATGTGCCCGATCTCGCCGGCGTAGCCGCCGGCTCCGCGCAGCGAGCGCCCGTCGAGGATCAGCCCGGCACCGACGCCGACCTCGCCCGAGATGAACACGACGTTGTCGACGCCCCGGGCGGCGCCGCGGCGGTGTTCGGCCAGCGCGCCGAGGTCGGCGTCGTTGCCGACGTGCACCCGCATGCCCTCCAGCCGGCGCTGGACGAGCTCGCCGAACGGCGCGTCGGTCCAGCCGAGGTTGGGCGCGAACCGGACACAGCCGTCGGCCTGGCGGACGACGCCCGGGATCGACACCCCCGCGCCGACGATGTGCCGGCCGGCGGCGGGGTCGGCCAGCAGCGCGCAGACCAGCGAGGCGAGCAGCTCGGCCATCGCCTCCGGGGTGGGGTCGGTGACGCGCCGCTGCCGCCGGGCGGCGACGTCCCCACCGAGTCCGGCCAGCGCCACGGTCACCTGCCGCACGCCGACGTCTGCGGCCACCGCCTGCACGGTGTCCGACCGCGGCTGGACCACCAGCGACGGGCGGCCGGCGCTGGCCCGGACCCCGGCCGGGCGTTCCTCCCGGACGGCGTCCAGCGCGGCGAGCTCGCTGACCAGCCCGGCGATCGTCGACCGGTTCAGGCCCATCCTGGCGGTCAGCTCCGCCCGGCTCAGGGGTCCGGACAGGTGCAGGTGCCCCAGCAGCGTGCCCAGATTGTGCCGGCGGAGGCTCTCCTGGGTGCCGCCCGGCGCGACCCGCCGGTGTGCACCAAGCGCGCCTGCCGGGCGGGCCTTCGAACGTGTCACGGAAACCCGCCGCCCGCCGTCCGGCACGGGTCAGCGACCCGTGGCCGCCGCACGCTTCCGGGACAGGGCGTCCACGCTCGCCGCGACCAGCAGGACCAGACCGGTGACCATGTAGATCACCGCTGCGGACAGGCCGAGCAGGCCCATCCCGTTGGCGATCACGGCGACCACGAGGCCGCCGATCACCGGGTCGATGATCCGGCCCTTGCCGCCGAACAGGGACGTACCGCCGATCACCGCGGCACCGACCGCGTACAGCAGGGTCTGCTGGCCACCCGTCGTCGGGGAGACCGAGTTGTCCCGGCTGGAGATCAGGATGCCCGCGACCCCGGCCAGCGTGGAGCACATGATGAAGCAGGACAGCTTGATCGACGCCACGTTGATCCCGGCCCGGCGGGCCGCCTCGGCGTTGCCGCCCACCGCGTACACGTGCCGCCCCCATGCCGTACGCATGAGCAGGAAGGTGAGCACCACGATCAGCACGATCAGCACGGGGACCACCATCGGCACGCCCTTGATCGAGGTCACCGCGGTGTTCTGGCTGCGCTCGATGCTCAGGTACCACGTTGCCAGGCCCAGCAGGGCCGCGACCGCGATGAACTTCGCCGCCCACACCGCCGGCGACTCGGCGTGCAACCCGCGGGAGCGGCGGCCGGCCATGCGCCGGTAGGTCAGCAGGCCGTAGAGCGCGATGCCGACGATGTACAGGGTCCAGCCGAGCCAGACCGGCATGTTCTTGTTCATCACCGCCAGCAGCACGTTGTCCCGGATCGGGATGGTGCCGCCCTCACCGATGATGTACAGCAGGACCCCTTGCAGGCCGAGGAAGGCAGCCAGGGTGACGACGAACGACGGGATCCCGAGCCGGGCGACCAGCAGTCCGATCACCAGGCCGATCAGGGCACCGGTGGCCAGGCAGACGATGATGCCGGCCCACCACGGCCAGTCATGCCGGGTCACGACGATGCCCATCGTGGCGGCGGCGGTTCCGGCGGTGTAGCCGGCGGACAGGTCGATCTCGCCCAGCAGCAGGACGAACACCAGGCCCATGGCGATGACGATGACCCCGGCGCCCTGATTGATCAGGTTCGCGAAGTTGAAGGCACCGGTGAACGGGCCGGGCTTGAGCGCGGTGAAGACCAGCGCCAGCACGATCAGGCCGAGGATGGCCGGGAGCGCGCCGACGTCGCCGCCTCTGATCTTGGCTGCGTACTCGCGCGCCGCCTCGGCCATGCCGCCGGTGCCGGACACCTCTTCGGCGCGCTCGAGCTCGGCCTGGGTAAGCGTCGGCTCGCTCACATCGTCACCTCCGGCGCGACGTCGGCGGCCATGCCGATCGAGCCCGACCGGCCTGCGGTGATCAGCTCCACGACCTGGCCGTGGGTGAGGTCCTTCGCCGGGACCTGAGCGGCCATCCGGCCGAGGTAGAGCGCCGCGATATCGTCGGCGACGGCGAGGACGTCGTTCATGTTGTGGCTGATCAGGATGACGGCCAGCCCGTTGTCGGCCAGCCGGCGGACCAGGTTCAGCACCTGCTCGGTCTGGGCCACGCCCAGCGCCGCGGTCGGCTCGTCCAGGATGACGAGCTTGGAGTTCCACAGCACGGCCCGGGCGATGGCGACCGTCTGGCGCTGCCCTCCGGACAGGCTGGCCACCTGCTGCCGGACCGACTTGACCGTGCGCACGGACAGCCCGGCCAGGGTCGTGCCCGCCTGCTTCTCCATAGACTCCTCGTCGAGGATCCCGGTCTTGATGGTCTCCCGGCCGAGGAACATGTTCTGGACGATGTCGAGGTTGTCGCACAGGGCGAGGTCCTGGTAGACGACCTCGATCCCGAGGGCGCTGGCGTCCTTCGGGCTGTGCACGGTGACGTCGCGGCCCTCGAACTGGTAGCTGCCGGAGTCGAAGGCGTAGATGCCCGCGACTCCCTTGATCAGGGTCGTCTTGCCGGCACCGTTGTCGCCGACCAGGGCGGTGACTTTGCCGGCGGTGGCGGTGAGGTCCACGTCGCGGAGGACCTGGACCGCGCCGAAGCTCTTGTTGACGCCGCGCAGCGAAAGGAGCGGCCCCGCCGCCGAGGCCGGCGCACCCCCCGCGGCAGGTTCCGTCGTCGTCATGGGACCTCACTCCTGCTCGCTGGTCGGCGTGCGCGCTCGTGGTGGGGGCGTCGGGGGGCCCGAGGCCGGGCCCCCCACGCACGACGCTACTGGATGCCTGCCTGCTTGCAGAGCGCTGCGTAGCTGCCGGTGCACACCTTGGCCGGGGTGGTGTAGCCGGCGTCGAAGACGTCCTTGATGTTGCTCTTGTAGATCGCCTCCGGCGTGGCCAGCGCCGACTTGACCTTGACCTTCAGGACGGTGTCCTCGACCTCTCCGGTCGCCAGCGCGTCGGCCTGCGCCGGGTTCTTCAGCAGCGCGATGGCCAGGTCGGAGGCCGCCTTCGCCTCCAGGTCGGTGTTCTTGAACACGGTCATGCACTGGTCGCCGGCGAGGATCGCCTGCAGGCCCTCGTCGCTGGCGTCCTGACCGGTCACCGGCACCTTGCCGTTGAGCTTGTTGGTCTTCAGCCGGGCGATGATGCCGCCGGCCATCGTGTCGTTCGCCGAGACGACTGCGTCGATCTTGCCGCCTGCGGCCGTGTACATCTGGTCGAACGCCGTGCCGGCCTTCTCCGCGTTCCACAGGCCGGTCTGGTCACCCACGAGCTTGTAGGTCACCCCGCCCACCGTCGAGGTCTGGCCGACCTTGGTCAGCTTCAGGTCGCCCGCGTAGCCGGACTTGAACAGGGCGGCGTTGTTGTCGGTCGGGTCACCGTTGATGTAGACGACGTTCGCGGTGGTCTTCTTGTCGTCGGTCAGGCACTTCGTCAGCCCCTCGCCCATCAGGGCTCCGACCTTGACGTTGTCGAACGAGACGTAGTACTTCGCTCCCCCGCCGAGGGTCAGCCGGTCGTAGTCGATGCTCTGGATGCCGGCGCCCTTGGCCTTGTTCAGGCAGGCCGAACCCGTCTCGTTGTCCAGGTTCACGATCATGAGGACCTTGACGCCCTCGGCGATCATGCTGTCGCAGATGGTCCCGAACTTCGCCTTGTCACCGTTGGCGTTCTGGATGTCGGACTGGACGCCGGCCGCGTCGAAGGCCTTCTTGAGGGACGGCCGGTCGTTGTTCTCCCATCGCGGCGAGGTCTGCGCGTCGGGAAGGATCACGCCGACCTTGCCCACCGATGCGGTGGACCCGCCACCGCCGCCGGCCGAGGAGCCGCCGCCGCAGCCGGACAGTGCCAGCGCGCCGGCGGCACCCACCGCGAGCAATCCCAGGAAACGCTTGCGCATCTGCGTCGATCCTTCCTGGAGCCGGCCCTAGCGGCTCCGGATACGAGAGCCCCGAGGTCACGGGTGCCCGACCCACTCCCCGATGCCGAGGGCTCGGCTCAGGATATGTTGTCGCAGGCAACATATTCCCGCCGGAGCACCCATGACCAACACCCGGCGGTCACTTGTTCGTAACGATCCGGACACGCCGTCCCTCGGCGGCGCCGCACCGGGCACCGCTCCCAGGGCAAGGTCAGCTCGCCACCAGTTGGCGCAGAACGTAGTGGAGGATACCGCCGGAGCGGTAGTAATCGGCCTCCCCTGGAGTGTCGATCCGGACGACCGCGTCGAACTCGATCGGCGAGCCGCCGTCCCGGCCGGCGGAGACGTGCACGGTGCGCGGCGTCGTCCCCTCGTTCAGGCCGGTGACCCCGGTGATGTCGTAGGTCTCGGTGCCGTCCAGGCCGAGCGTCGAGGCGCTCTGTCCGGCCGGGAACTGCAGTGGCAGCACGCCCATCCCGATCAGGTTCGACCGGTGGATCCGCTCGTAGCTGTCGGCTATCACCGCACGCACCCCGAGCAAGCGGGTGCCCTTGGCGGCCCAGTCGCGGCTGGACCCCGAGCCGTACTCCTTGCCGGCGAGCACGACCAGCGGCACCCCGGCATCGGCGTAGGCCTGGGCGGCGTCGTAGATCGTGGTCTGCTCACCGCCGGCCAGGAAGTTGCGGGTGAAGCCGCCCTCCACGCCGTCCAGCAGGAGGTTGCGCAGCCGGATGTTGGCGAACGTCCCGCGGATCATCACCTCGTGGTTGCCGCGCCTGGAGCCGTAGGAGTTGAAGTCCTTGCGGGTGACGCCGTGGTCGGTGAGGTAGCGGCCGGCAGGGCTGTCCGGCTTGATCGAACCGGCGGGGCTGATGTGGTCGGTGGTCACCGAGTCGCCGAGCAGGGCGAGCACCCGCGCTCCGGCGATGTCGGTCACCGGCTCGGGCTCGGCCGACATCCCCTCGAAGTACGGCGGTTTGCGCACGTACGTGGACTCCGGGTCCCAGGCGAAGGTGTCGCCGGTGGGCGTGGGCAGGGACCGCCACCGCTCGTCCCCGGCGAAGACGTCGGAGTAGTCGCTGGTGAACATCTCCTGGCTGATCGCGCCGGTGACCACTCGGTCGACCTCGGACGCCGGCGGCCAGATGTCCCGCAGGTACACCTCGGCGCCGTCGGACGCCGTCCCCAGCGGCTCGGCATCGAAGTCGAGGTCCATCGTCCCGGCCAGCGCGTAGGCGATCACCAGGGGCGGCGACGCGAGGTAGTTCATCTTCACGTCGGGGTTGATCCGGCCCTCGAAGTTGCGGTTGCCGGACAGGACCGAGACGACCGCGAGGTCGTTCTCGGCGACCGCGGCGGAGATCTCCTCCGCCAGGGGGCCGGAGTTGCCGATGCACGTCGTGCACCCGTAGCCGACCAGGTGGAAGCCGAGCTTCTCCAGGTACGGGACCAGACCGGCCTTCTCGTAGTAATCCATCACCACCTTGCTGCCCGGGGCCAGCGACGTCTTCACCCACGGCTTGACCGTGAGCCCGCGCTCGACGGCGTTGCGCGCCAGCAGGGCGGCGGCGATCATCACCGTGGGGTTGGAGGTGTTGGTGCACGAGGTGATCGAGGAGATCACGACCGAGCCGTGGTCGATTTCCGTCTCGGTGCCGTCGTCGAGCCGCACCGGGGTGCGTCGGCTCGCCCGCGCTTCCGTGGACTCCCTGCTCGCCGAGGCCCTGGGCGGGGCCTGGGTGTGCGCGATCGCACCCACCGCCGGCGAGTCGCTCGCCGGGAAGGACTCCGCGGCTGCCTCGTCCACGTTGTTGCGGATGCCGTCGTCGCCGGGGTCGCCGGCGTAGTCGACCAGCGCCCGGCGGAAGGCCTGCTTGGCGTCGGAGAGCGAGATCCGGTCCTGGGGGCGCTTCGGGCCCGCGATGCTCGGGACCACCGTGGACAGGTCGAGTTCGAGGTATTCGGAGTAGCGCACCTCACGGTCCGGGTCGTGCCACAGCCCCTGCTCCCGGGCGTACGCCTCGACCAGCGCCACCCGCTGCGGGCTGCGGCTGGTGAGGCGCAGGTAGTCCAGCGTCACCTGGTCGATCGGGAAGATCGCGCAGGTGGACCCGAACTCCGGGCTCATGTTGCCGATCGTGGCCCGGTTCGCCAGCGGCACCGCCGCCACGCCCTTGCCGTAGAACTCGACGAACTTGCCCACGACACCGTGCGCGCGCAGCATCTCGGTGATCGTCAGGACGACGTCGGTGGCGGTGGCGCCGGCCGGGATCTCCCCGCTGAGCCGGAAGCCGACCACCCGCGGGATGAGCATCGACACCGGCTGGCCCAGCATCGCGGCCTCGGCCTCGATCCCGCCCACGCCCCAGCCGAGCACGCCGAGGCCGTTGACCATCGTCGTGTGGGAGTCGGTGCCCACGCACGTGTCGGGGTAGGCGCGCAGCACGGTGGCCCTGCCGTCTGCACTGCCATCGGCACTGCCGTCGCCCGTGGCGATCTCGCGGGTCATCACGACCGGGGCGAGGTACTCGATGTTCACCTGGTGCACGATGCCGGTCCCCGGCGGCACGACCTTGAACTCATCGAAGGCGGTCTGGCCCCAGCGCAGGAACTGGTAGCGCTCGTGGTTGCGCTGGTACTCGAACTCGATGTTGCGCTCTAGCGCGTCCGGGCGCGCGAACACCTCGGTGATCACGGAGTGGTCGATCACCAGCTCGGCCGGGGCCAGCGGGTTGATCCGCGCCGGGTCGCCGCCGAGCTCGACCACCGCCTCGCGCATCGTCGCCAGGTCGACCACGCAGGGGACGCCGGTGAAGTCCTGCATGATGACCCGGGCCGGGGTGAACTGGATCTCGGTGTCCGGTTCCGCCTCGGGGTCCCAGCCGGCCAGCGCCCGGACGTGCTCGGCGGTGATGTTGACGCCGTCCTCGGTGCGCAGCAGGTTCTCCAGCAGGATCTTGAGGCTGAACGGCAGGTGCTCGGCGCCGTCCACCGCGCCCAGCCGGAAGATCTCGTGGTCGGTCCCGTCGACCGACAGGGTGCCCCGGGCACCGAAGCTGTCCTTGCTGCTGGCGGTGACGACCGAGCTGCTCACGGATCGCTCCTTCGGTTCTCGCACGACGATCCGCCCACCGGGCCGATCCCCGCGGCTGTCGGCTCCATCCACGATCCTGCCGCACGCCGGAGCGCACGCACGCTGCCGCGCCCACCCAGCGTAGGCACACTTTATCTCGACGTCAAGATAAGTCTCCCCTCTGGCCCGCCTTTCCCGAACCTCGCCGGTGATACGGGGGTTCGGTGGCGTGGATTCGGCGTCGGGCACGCCGATATGACCGGCGAGGTTGCCGTGACGGGTGGCCCGGATGGGGGTGCCCCCGCTCGCGGGGGAGCATGGGTGGCCCGCGGAGCTTAACGGCGGATGTCGTCAGGGGCACAGGGTGGCCACGCACTCGACGTGGTGGGTCATCGGGAAGGCGTCGAAGGCACGCAGGGAGGCGAGGCGGTAGCCGGAGCCGGCGGCGACGGCGACGTCGCGGGCCAGGGCCGCGGGGTCGCAGGCGACGTACACGACGGCGCGGGGGCGCTCGACGAGGATCCGCTCCATCACGGCCCGACCGGCCCCGGAGCGCGGGGGGTCGAGCACGACGACGTCCACCGAGCGACCGCCGAGCAGGTCCTGCAGGCGCGGCAGGACCCCTTCCACCCGGCCGTTCTCGATCCGCACCTGCGGGGTGTCGTACAGGTTGCGGCGCGCGTCGGCGGCGGCCCTGCGGTCGGCCTCCACCGCGACCACCAGACCCGACGGGCCGACCCGCGCGGACAGGCCGGCGCTGAACAGCCCGACCCCGCAGTACAGGTCCAGCGCGCACTCCCCCGCGCCGGCGTCGGATGCCGCCAGGACGGCGTCCAGCAGGACCTGCGCCGCCCCCGGATGGCCCTGCCAGAAGCCGGACCCGGTGACCCGGAAGGCGTGCCGGCGACCGTCGACGAGCACAGCCTCCTCCACCCACGACCGCCCGCTGACCCGGTGCAGCCCGTCGGTGGCACGGCGGGCCACGGACGTCGGCCCGTCCACCGGCGGCAGATCGGCGCTGCCCACCCGCGCATCGGCGGCCGGCTCGACGATCAGCAGCCGGTCGGCGCCGGCCGCGGGCGCCACCACCTCGACCGCCGCCAGCCGGCGCCACGGCCGCCGGGGCAGGCCGAGCTCGTTCACGCGCGGATGCGCGATCGGGCAGCCTTCGGGGGTCGGGACCACGTCGTGCGAGCGGTGGCGCCGGAAGCCGAGCCTGGCCTGTCCGTCCACGCTGAAGCGCACCCTGGTCCGCCACCCCAGCC
>JBKPQU010000205.1:0-4739 GCA_046734255.1 Actinomycetota bacterium | reverse complement strand
CGGCATGTTCAAGGACACCTTCGCGGAGATCTTCGAGCTGGAGTTCAAGGACCGGTTCGAGGAGGCCGGGCTGACGTACGAGCACCGGTTGATCGACGACATGGTGGCCGCCGCGCTGAAGTGGGAGGGCGGTTACGTCTGGGCCTGCAAGAACTACGACGGAGACGTGCAGTCCGACACGGTCGCGCAGGGCTTCGGCTCGCTCGGGCTGATGACCAGCGTGCTGATGACGCCGGACGGGCGCACCGTCGAGGCCGAGGCCGCGCATGGCACCGTCACCCGGCACTTCCGCCTGCACCAGCAGGGCAAGCCGACGTCCACCAACCCCATCGCCAGCATCTACGCCTGGACCGGCGGCCTGAAGCACCGCGGCGCCCTCGACTCCACCCCCGAGGTCACCGCCTTCGCCGACACCCTCGAGCGGGTCTGCGTGTCCACCGTGGAGAGCGGCCGCATGACCAAGGACCTCGCCCTCCTCGTCGGCCCCGACCAGTCCTGGCTCACCACCGAGGAGTTCCTCGCCGCCCTCGACGAAGGCCTCCAGAAGGCCATCACCTGATTCCTTGCTCACCGAGGGCTTGGCGCCCTGGCGCTGATCCTTTCGGGACCTCGCCGGTCCGATGGGGAGCGAAAGGCGTCCTACGGCCCACGGATACCCCTAGTCGACCGGCGAAGTTTCCGGAGATGTGGATAACCACGGAGCCCTCCGGCCGGAACAGGGCAGGCTCCACGAGTGGACAGCGCGCTCCGGGCCTTGCTCGATCAGGGCAGCCTGTTCACCGCGGGTCAGGTGCGGGCAGCAGGAGTTAGCCAGGATGCGCTGCGCTGGACCATCCGGACCGGCGAGTTGCGTCGGCTGCGCCGCGGCGTCTACGTGGCCCGCCGCGTGTGGGACGCCCGGGACGAGCGCGGACGGCACCTGCTGCTCGTTCGAGCCGGCCAGACGTGCGTCCCCGGCAGCGTGGCCGTCGCCGAGTCCGCGGCCGTTGCGCTTGGGCTCCCGCTACCGAAGGTGCCTGCCGAACCACGGCTGCTGCTGCCGCGGGCGAAGACGCTGGCAGGCGGCCGCGGGCGTGAGGGCGGCAGCGTGGGCCGGCGTTCCTGGCTTGACCCGCTTGCGGTGTGGACGACGGTCGACGGCATCCGGGTGACGGCTCCCGCGCGCACGGTCGTCGACTGCGCGCGCCACCTCGATCGCCCTTGGAGCCTCGCGGTCGCAGACGCCGCCTGCCGGCTGTGGGCCTTGACGCGAACGCATCTGCTCGCCGCGGCCGCTGTCAATCCCCACGCCCCTGGCCATCCGGCCGCGGTGTGGCTGGCCGGCCTCGCGAGGTTTCAGCCGGAGAGCGCACTTGAGTCGCTGGCGTGGGCGGTCGTCACCCTCGGGGGCCATCCGGAGCCGACGCCGCAGGTGTGCATCAGCACCCGGGCAGGAGTTGTTCGGGTCGATCTGATGGACGTCCCGAGGGGTGTCGTGATCGAGGCGGACGGCCGGGGAAAATACCTCGCGCCCGAGGATCTTTGGCGGGAGAAGCGCCGGGAGGATGCGGTCCGAGACCTCGGATTCGAGGTGATCCGCTTCGTGTATGCCGACTACCGGGCACCGCAGGCGTGGTTGGAGGCATACCGGCGGGCGCTTTCGCGCGCCGCCCTCCGAACCTCGCCGGTCGAATGGGGGTGATAACAGCTCGACCAGCGGCCCTCCACCCCTGTTGGACCGGCGAGGTTGGCAAGGCAGGGGCTGGGACTGGCGAGCGCGAGTGCGCGCGACCGGGACCCCAGCGGTCTGGGACTAGTGGAGGGCGGAGAAGCCGAGCAGGGCGAAGCCGGCGGTGACGGTGAGGAGCGTGACCAGGAGGGTGACGGCGGCGGCGCGGAGGGAGCGGCTCAGCGCGACGGCGAGGGCGCCGAGCAAGGCGATGGCGGCACCGGCGGCGGTCAGGGCCGGGCGGTCGAGCAGGGCGGCCAGGTGCAGCCGGTCGGCGGCGGTGGCCGCGGCGCCGGCGGCCAGGTAGACGGCACCGAACCAGAGCAACGTCACCCGCCACAATGGCGAGCGGTGCGTAGTCATCTGATCACTCACAGTGCGATTGTACGGCGGCGGTGGGGCCCCTCCGGCGCCGGTAGGCTGGCCTCGTTCGCGGCGCCCACCCGGCAGGGCCCCACCCCGGCAGGCGCGTCGCTGCGGCCGCCGTCCCACCCTTTCGTACGTAGGAGTCCCTCGGTGCCAACCGCCCAGCTCGTGTCCAGTGCCCGGATCACCAACGCCTCACTGTCCGAGGTCGACCCCGAGATCGCCGCCGTCCTCGACGCGGAGCTGGAACGCCAGCGCGACACCCTCGAGATGATCGCCAGCGAGAACTTCGCCCCCCGCTCGGTGCTCGAGGCCCAGGGGTCGACGCTCACCAACAAGTACGCCGAGGGCTACCCGGGCAAGCGGTACTACGGCGGCTGCGAGCACGTCGACGTCGCCGAGGAGCTGGCCCGGCAGCGGCTGAAGGCGCTGTTCGGGGCCGAGCACGCGAACGTCCAGCCGCATTCCGGCGCCCAGGCGAACGCCGCCGCGATGCACGCGCTGATCAACGCCGGCGACCGCATCCTCGGCCTGCAACTGGCCCACGGCGGGCACCTCACGCACGGCATGAAGATCAACTTCTCCGGGCGCCTGTACGACGTCACCGCCTACGGCGTCGATCCGCAGACCTTCCGGATCGACATGGACGCCGTCCGCGAGGCCGCCCTGGAGCACCGCCCGCAGCTGATCATCGCCGGCTGGTCGGCCTACCCGCGGCAGCTGGACTTCCCCGCGTTCCGCGCGATCGCCGACGAGGTGGACGCCGCGTTGATGGTCGACATGGCGCACTTCGCCGGCCTGGTGGCCGCGGGCGTCCACCCCAGCCCGGTGCCGCACGCGCACGTGGTCACCTCCACGACCCACAAGACGCTCGCCGGGCCGCGGGGCGGCCTGATCCTGACCGGCCAGGAGCTGGCCAAGAAGATCGACTCGGCGGTGTTCCCCGGGCAGCAGGGTGGCCCGCTGATGCACGTGATCGCCGCCAAGGCGGTCGCCTTCAAGATCGCGGCCGGCGAGGAGTTCGCCGAGCGGCAGCGGCGCACGGTGCGCGGCGCCAAGGTGCTCGCCGAGCGGCTGACCGCCGCCGACTGCACCCGGGCCGGGGTTTCCGTGCTCACCGGCGGCACCGACGTCCACCTGATCCTCGTCGACCTGCGCGAGTCCAGCCTGGACGGCCGGCAGGCCGAGGACCGGCTGCACGACATCGGCATCACCGTCAACCGCAACGCGGTCCCGTTCGACCCCCGCCCGCCGATGGTCACCTCCGGCCTGCGGATCGGAACCCCCGCGCTCACCACCCGCGGCTTCGACGACGCCGAGTTCGCCGAGGTCGCCGACATCATCGCCACCGCCCTGCAGTCCGGCAGCGACCTGGACTCCCTGCGGGCGCGGGTGACGAGGCTGGCCAAGGCCTTCCCGCTGTACGGCGAGCCGAACCCGGCAGGCGTCGACGACGTCCTCGCCCCGCGGCGGTGACCGCCCGGATCCTCGACGGCACGGCCACCGCCACAGCGATCAAGGCCGAGCTGGCCAAGCGGGTCGCCGAGCTGACCTCGCGCGGAGTCGTCCCCGGTCTGGGCACGGTGCTGGTCGGCGATGACCCCGGCAGCCGTGCCTACGTGGCCGGCAAGCACCGGGACTGCGCCGAGGTGGGCCTGGGCAGCATCCGGGTCGAGCTCCCGGCCACGGCGTCCCAGGCCGAGGTCGAGGACGCCGTCCGCCGGCTGAACGCCGACCCGGCCTGCACCGGGTACATCGTGCAGCTGCCGCTGCCGCGCGGGCTCGACGCGCAGGCGGTGCTGGAGCTGATGGACCCGGCGAAGGACGCCGACGGGCTGCACCCGACCAACCTCGGGCGTCTCGTGCTCAGCGTCGGCGGCCCGCTGGACTCACCGCTGCCCTGCACCCCGCACGGCGTGATCGAGCTGCTGCGCCGCTACGACGTCCGGCTCGACGGCGCGCGCGTCGTCGTGATCGGGCGCGGTGTGACCGTCGGGCGTCCGCTCGGCCTGCTGCTGACCCGCCGCGACGTCAACGCGACGGTGACGCTGTGCCACACGGGCACCCGCGACGTCGCCGCTCACGCGCGCGAGGCGGACGTCGTCGTGGTGGCCGCCGGGGTCGCGGGCATGCTCACCGCGGAGATGGTCAAGCCCGGGGCGGCGGTTCTCGACGTCGGCATCACCCGGGTGAGCGACCCTGCGACGGGGAAGACCCGCCTGGTCGGCGACGTCGACCGGGCGGTCGCCGAGGTGGCCGGCTGGCTGGCGCCGATGCCGGGCGGCGTCGGCCCGATGACCCGGGCGATGCTGCTGGCCAACGTCGTCGACGCGGCCGAGCGCAGCGCCGGCTGAGCCGAAGCCCGCGCTACTGGGCCGCGCCGGCCGCGCCGGTCAGCCGGCGGCCGGGGCGGTCTCGGCGTCCGCCTCCGCGTCCGGGCCGGTGCTGCCGATCTCCAACCGGCTGACCGCGAGCTCGGCGTAGATCGCCGCGCCCTCGACCAGCACACGGTCGTCGAACCCGGCCCGTGGCGAGTGGTTGCTGGGGGCGGTGACCGGGTCGCGGTCGTCCAGGCAGGCACCCAGGAACACCAGCGCCCCGGGCACCTCGGCGATCACGCGGGAGAAGTCCTCGGTCCCGGTCACGGGCTTGTCCAGCACCGTGG
>JBKPQU010000204.1:0-8980 GCA_046734255.1 Actinomycetota bacterium | reverse complement strand
CCACTGCGACGTCCCCGGTGAGCGCGGTGAGCGCCTGCTGCTGCCGGGCGCGGAACTGTGGCAGACCCGTTTCCTCCCGGACGCCCGGTTGAGCGTTGCGCAGGCCCTGCTCCCCCGCGACGGCGACGCGCCGGCCCTGATCTTCGCCCCAGAGGACGGCGAAACCGCCGAGCTGTCCTGGTCGCAGCTGCGTCGGCTGGTCGGCCGGCTGCAGCGCGCGCTGCTGGCCGACGGGGTCGCGCCCGGCGACCGGGTGGCCGCGCTGATGTCGAACCGACCCGAGACCTACGCCCTGATGATCGCCACGGCGTCGATCGGCGCGGTCTTCACCTCGGTCTCCCCCGACTTCGGCACCGCCGGCGTCCTCGACCGCTTCGCCCAGGTGAACCCGGTCACCCTGGTGGCCGTCAGCCGATACCCCTACGGCGGCAGGGAGTTCCCGATCGGGCGCACGTTGTCGGAGGTGGCGGCCGGGCTACCGGAGCTGCGCCGCCTCGTCGTGCTCGGCGACCCTCCGGCCGCGCCGGAGGGCGGCGGCAGCGGCCGGGCTTGGACGCCGTGGCCCGAGTGGGTCGAGGCGCAGGACGACGCGGAACCCCGCTTCGAGACGTTCGCGTTCGACCATCCGTGGTACGTGCTGTACTCCTCCGGCACCACGGGCGCGCCGAAGTGCATCGTGCACCGGGCCGGCGGCGTCCTGCTCAAACACCTGGCCGAGCACCGGTTGCAGCACGACCTCGGCCCCGGCGACCGCCTGTGCTACTTCACGACCGCGGGCTGGATGATGTGGAACTGGCAGGCCTCCGCGCTTGCATCCGGAGCCGCACTCGTCCTCGCCGACGGCTCACCGTTCCACCCGACGCCGAACGCGCTGTTCGACCTGATCGACGCGCGGCGGATCACCGTGTTCGGCACGTCCGCGCGCTACCTGGACGCGTGCGCGAAGGCCGGACTGCGGCCGCGGGAGACGCACGACCTCGGCAGTCTGCGCACGGTCCTGTCCACCGGATCGCCGCTGTCCGCCGACGGTTTCGGCTACGTCTACGACGCCGTCAAGGCGGACGTCCACCTGCAGCCGATCAGCGGCGGCACCGACCTGTGCGGCGTCCTGGTCGGCTCGCAGCCGACGGCCCCGGTCTACGCCGGCGAGATGCCCTGCGCCGCACTGGGTATCGACGCGGACGTGGTGGGCGAGGACGGCGCGAGCCTGCCGCCCGGCGAGCGTGGCGAGCTCGTCGTTCGCAACGCGTTCCCGTCGATGCCGCTCGGCTTCTGGGGGGACGACGACGGCTCGCGGTACCGCGCGGCCTATTTCGAGCGGTTCCCCGGCATGTGGCACCACGGCGACTTCGCCGAGCGCACGGAACGCGGCGGATTCGTGATCACGGGCAGGTCGGACGCCACGCTCAACCCCGGCGGCGTCCGGATCGGCACGGCCGAGATCTACCGGCAGGTGGCCACGTTCCCCGAAGTGCTGGAGAGCCTGGCGATCGGGCAGGAGGTGGCCGGCGACACCCGGGTGGTGTTGTTCGTCCAGCTGCGCGAGGGCGCCGTGCTGGACGATCAGATGCAGCAGGAGATCCGGCAGCGGATCCGCGGCCACCTGTCCCCCCGGCACGTCCCGGCGCTGATCGTGCAGGCACCCGACCTGCCGCGCACCCGGTCCGGCAAGCTGTCCGAAATCGCCGTCCGGGACGTCGTCGCCGGGCGGAGCGTGGCCAACAGCAGCGCGCTGGCCAACCCTCAGTCGCTGGACTTCTTCCGCGACGTGCCGGAGCTCGCCGAGCGCTGACCAGGCGCCCCGCTGCGGGAGGATGGCCCCATGGGAGCCGACCACCACCACCCGGGCGCGCTGCCCGGGGCCGCGAACCGGCGGCAGTGGCGGCGGCTTGCCGTCGCCCTGGCGTCGAGCATCGTGGTGCTGGTCGCGGTGGCGGTCGGGGGGCTGCTCTCGGGTTCGCTGGCGCTGCTCGCCGACGCCGCGCACCAGCTCGCCGACGTCTTCGCCCTCGCGCTCGCGCTGACCGCGACCACGCTGGCCGCCCGTCCCCCGAGCCAGCGGCGCACGTTCGGCTGGGAGCGCGCCGAGGTCCTGGCGGCCGGGGCGGACGCGCTGCTGCTGCTCGGCGTCACCGCATGGGTCGCGGTGGAGGCGGTGAGCCGGCTGCGGCATCCGCAGCCGGTGGACGCCCCGCTCATGCTGGCGGCCGCGGCCTTCGGTCTGGTCGCCGGCGCGGTCTCGCTGGCGTTCCTGCACGGCGGCCACCGGGAGAACTTCGCCGTCCGGGGCGCCTACCTGGAGGTTCTCGGTGACCTGCTCGGCTCGCTGGCCGCGGTGGTCGCCGCGGTCGTGATCTGGGCGGGCGGCCCGCTGCGCGCCGACGCGGTGGCCTCCCTGCTGATCGCCGGGATGATGGCCCCCCGCGCGCTCGCGCTGCTCGCCAGCGCGGCGCACGTGCTGCTCGAGGGCGCCCCTCCCGGGCTCGACCTCGGACACGTCCGGGAGCACATCCTCGGCGTCCCCGGCGTCCTGGACGTGCACGACCTGCACGCCTGGACGATCACCAGCGGGCGGCCCGTGCTCACCGCCCATGTGGTGGTCGCCGAGGAGGCGATCGGCGGCGACTGCGGCGCGAGCGTCCTGGACCGGCTGGCGGACTGCCTCGACCACCACTTCGACGTGGCGCACTCGACGTTCCAGCTGGAGCCCTCCGGGCACCGCGACCACGAGCCGCGCATGCACTGACCCCCGATATCAGCGGGCGGTCAGCAGGCGGTCAGCAGGCGGCCAGCACGAGGATCGCCACGTCGTCCCGGTCGACGGAGAACCCCTCGACCGCGGCGATCACCCGGTCGGCGACGGCGTCGGCCAGCTTCGTGGCGAGCGCGGGACCGACCTCGGCGGCGTCCTCCAGGGGCAGCTCGGACGCCGCGTCGGCGAGCACGGCGGCCAGCCGTTCCTCGCCGAACTGCTCCTGGTCGCGGCGCGCCTCGGTCACGCCGTCGGTGAAGGTCAGCAGGGCGTCGCCGGAGTCCAGGTCGATCGTCATGTCCTGCACGTCGATGTCGTGGATCAGGCCGAGGGCCGTGCCGGGCAGGCCGACCTGCGAGACCGTGCCGTCCCGGCGGCGCAGCAACGGCTGCGGATGACCACCCAGCGCCAGCGTGATCCGCACCGGGCCGGTCACCGGTCCGTCGTGCCCGTCCAGGCTCTCCGGTTCGGGCAGGAACATGCCGGGATAGGTGACCTGACCGTAGGCCACCGTGCAGAAGCGCTCGTCGTCGTCCCCGACCAGCAGGGCCTCGTTGAGCTGGCCGAGCACGTCGCGCGGCAGCCAGGGCTGGGCCGACAGCGTGCGCACCGTATAGCGCGCCATCGAGGTGACGACCGCGGCATGGACGCCCTTGCCGGACACGTCACCGACGACGAAGGCCCAGCGGCACCGGCCGGCCGGATGGACGTCGTAGAAGTCGCCGCTGACCCCCGCGGCACTCCCCCCGGTCGTCCTGGCGCGCGGATTGCCGAGCCCTGCCGGGATCGAGCGGGCGACCAGACGCAGGCCGGGGACCTGCGGCATCGATGACGGGCGGAGGCTCGCGGTCAGCGTCTGGGAAAGGTGCGTCTGCTCCTGCAGCAGCTCGCGCATCCGCCGCTCGGTCCGCTTGAGCTCGGTGATGTCGCGCATCACGACGAGGTGGGAGGTCTGCCGGCCACCCGCATCGGTCAGCCCCGAGATCGAGACCGCCACGTCGGCGCCCGGCAGCCCCGGCGTGCCGAGGCGGATCTGGGACTCGCTGCGCGTCGGCGTCCCCGGCCGGTGCTGGCGGATCAGCGCGGCCAGCGTCGGCAGCAGGTCGGCCAGCTGCCGGCCCACCAGCTGCGCCCGGGGCAGGGCCAGCAGCCGGGCGCCGGCGGGGTTGGCGTCCACGATCCGCCCGTAGGCGTCCAGGACGAGCACGCCCTCGGCCATCTGCTCCACCACCGCGCGGCGGGCGGGCGGCATCAGGTCCAGCAGCCGCAGCCGCAACAGGCCCCACACCAGGACGACCGCGGTGAGCGTGAACAGGAACGGGGTCGGATCCGGGATCGTGCCGAGCACGCCGAGGTTGTAGGCGACGTTGGCCAGGAACGGCAGGACCGACACGACGATCATGGCGTACGCCGGTCGCCGGTACGGCCGCGCTACCCGGACGAGGCTGACCGACAGCGCTGCGGTGGCTCCGAGCATCAGCACGTAGGTGTAGACGGCGTGCGGCCAGAACAGCGGGCCCGGGACGGGAATCGGGGAGCCGCCGATCCGGTGCAGCTCGCGGGGCGGCGGGTAGTAGTGGAGCAGGTTGTACGTCGCGGGGATGGCGAGCACGCCGAGGACGATCGCGGGCTCGATCGCCAGGAACCACAGGACCCGGCGGAACATCGGTCCCCGACCGGTGTACTGCATGACGAACGCCCACAGCGCCGGCGGCAGCGCCACCACGCCGACGAACTTCAGCCCTGACCAGACCCGGGCGGTGGGGATGTCGCGGCTGTTCAGCTCCAGGGCGTAGAAGACCGTCCAGAGACCGACGGCAAGCAGCATCGCCACCAGGGCCAGGGCCCCGGCGACGTTGCGGTGCCGCGTCCAGACGTAGCCGGCGAGCCCGAGATAGCCGGCCGAACCGAGGAGCAGCGCGGTGACCAGAAGCACCGACGACGACATGCCCGCCCTCCGCCACCTCCCTCGTTGGCCAGGTTCCCTCGCGTGCCGTGAACGGAGAAACAGGGCGGTTACCCCGCGTGTTCCCCCTTTCACATTGACGTTACCCATCGCAGGTGAACTGCGGTACCGCATCGATGTGCGGATCGATCCGCGGATGGATCGGAACACCGCCGCGCGGCGCCATACTGATCGGCATCCGCCCGGCCGAATGAAACGTGCCGGCCGCGATCACGGAGGACTCCATGTCGACACCCGAGGCGCGGCTGCGCGCCGGGCTGGACCGGCTGGTCGGCGAGGGCGCCCTCAGCCGGGACCAGGCGGACGCCGTGCTGCGCGAGGCGAGCGTCGAGCCCGAGCAGCGGCACGGCTGGACGACGGTGCTCGCCGAGGTCGGCGGCTACGTCGGCGCCGCGTTCGTCGTCGCGGCCGTCGCGGTGTTCACCGGACCGCACTGGGACGACCTGGCGACCGGCACGCGGCTGGCGATCCTCGCCGTCCCGGCGGCGGCGATGATCGTGGCCGGGGTCGTGATCGCCTCCTCCACCCCCGGCGGGTGGCCGGTGCACGAGCGCGCCGGGATCGGCGCCCGGCGCCGCCTGATCGCCGCCCTGTGGCTGTCCGCGGGCGGGCTGCTGGCCGGGGTCACCGGCGTGCTGAGCAGCGAACCGCAGGCCGTCTCCGGGAACAACCGCCAGGGCGCCCTCGTCACGGCCACCGCGCTCGTCGTCTGGGTGGTCGGCTACGTGGCATGCCGCACGCCGCTGCTCCACCTGGCGATCGGCGCCGCCGCGACCCTGCTGCCGTACCTGCTGTGGGACTGGCTGGCCGAGAACAACGACACGGCGCTGGCCGGAGTCACGCTCCTGGTCCTGGCGGTGCTGTGGGCGGCGCTCAGCCTGCGGGGCGTGCTCGACGAGCAGATGCTCGGCCTCGCCGTCGCCGGCACGCTGGGCTTCATCGGCGCGGAGACCCTGACCCAGACCGGCGGGCCCGGGACCGTGGCGGCCGGCTACCTCGCGCTCGCCGCGCTGGCACTGGCCGGGCTGCTCGGCTACGCCGCCACCCGGATGACCGTCGTCCTCGTCGTCGGCGTGGTCGCGCTGGCGACCGTGGTGCCGCAGGCGGTGATCGACTACACGGACGGCGCGCTCGGCGCCGCGGGCGCGCTGCTCCTGTCCGGGCTGTCGATCGTCGGCGCGAGCGTCCTCGGCCTGCGCCTGCACCGGGACGCCGCCGGCCCGCCGCCGACCGCCCTGTCATAGCCGTCGCCGTCCCGGCGCCTCGCCCGGTCGGCCCGTCCGGGGCTCAGCCCCAGCCGAGCTCGTGCAGGCGGTCGTCGTCGATGCCGAAGTGGTGCGCGAGCTCGTGCACGACCGTCACCCGCACCTCGTCGACCACCTCCGCGCCGCTCCGGCAGGCGCGCAGCGTGGGGTTGCGGAAGATCGTGATGCGGTCCGGCAGGGACCCGGCCGCCCACCAGCTGTCCCGCTCGGTCAACGGCGTGCCCTCGTACAGGCCGAGCAGGTTCGGCTGGTCCGGCGGCGGGTCGTCCTCGACCAGGACGACGACGTTGTCGATCAGCCTGGCGAGATCCTCGGGGATGCCGTCGAGCGCGTCGGACACGGCGGCCTCGAAGTCCTCCCGGGACATCTCGACCACGAGGGCATCCTGGCACTCCGCCCCGGCCGTGCTGTCGCTCGGCCTCAGGCCGGCGGCCACCCCTCGTCGAGGCGGGACACCTCGTCGTCGCTCAGCCGCAGGTCCGGGGCGGCGGCGGAGTCCCGGATCGTCTCCGGCCGGGAGGAACCGGGGATGGGGATGACGACCGGTGAGCGGGTGACCATCCAGGCCAGGCAGACCTGCTGCGGGCTCACCCCGTGCGCGTCGGCGACCTCGCGGAACGCGCCGAACCTGCTGCCCAGATCGGCCGCCCTGGAGATGCCGCCGAGCGGGCTCCAGGGCAGGAAGGCGATGCCCAGCGACGTGCACAGGTCGCGCTCGGGCTCGCTGGAGCGGTACGCCGCCGAGTACTGGTTCTGCACGCTCGCGAGCCGCCCGCCGAGAACCTCCTGGGCCAGCCGGATCTGGTCGGGGTTCGCGTTCGAGATGCCCGCCATCCGGATCTTGCCGGCGTCCAGCAGGTCCCGCAGCGCACCCACCGACTCCTCGTACGGAACCTTGGGATCGGGGCGGTGGAACTGGTACAGGCCGATCGCCTCGACGCCGAGCCGCTTGAGCGATCCCTCGCAGGCCTCGGTGAGGTGCCTCGGCGAGCCGTCGACCGTCCACGAGCCGTCGCCGGGTCGCAGGTGGCCGCCTTTGGTGGCCACGAGAACCGCGGAGGTGTCGCCGCCGTAGGAGGCCAGGGCCTCGGCGATCAGCGTCTCGTTGTGGCCGACCTCGCCGGCGTACAGGTGGTAGGAATCGGCGGTGTCGATCAGCGTCACCCCGACGTCGAGCGCGGCGTGGATGGTGGCGATCGAGCGCTCCCGGTCCGGTCGGCCCTCGATGGACATCGGCATCCCGCCCAGCCCGATGGCCGAGACCTGGACGTCGCCGATCGTGCGCTGCTTCATGTCGCTCCTCGTCGGTGCTGCTGGGATCACCTTCGATCCTCACCCGTGTGGGCGCGCGCCGCCCGTCGAGGCCGTGACCTCCGCCGGCCGGGGAACCGCTTTGGAGAACCTCCGGCGATGCCCCTATGCTGAGCGCGTCCTCGACGGGTCCCGGACGTCTGGTGGGCGTCCCCGGATGTCCCCATCGTCTAGCGGCCTAGGACTCCGCCCTTTCAAGGCGGCAGCGCGGGTTCGAATCCCGTTGGGGACACGGTCTTGCCACCGCGAGGCCCCGTAGCGCAGTTGGTTAGCGCGCCGCCCTGTCACGGCGGAGGTCGCGGGTTCGAGTCCCGTCGGGGTCGCCATGTCATCGCTCACCAGCAGATGTGTCGGATGATCCCAGTCGTCCGGCACGTCGACGCCCTCCTCGCCCCGGTGATCGACGCCGAGACGCCGGGGCCCGACGCCGTCGCCGCCCACGTGGTGGCGACCGGGTGCGGGCGGGCCTGGGTCGACCGCTGTCCACAGGCCCGGGTCCTGGCCGTGGCGGTGGCTGACAACTACCTGATCCGCGGTGACGCCGAGGCGGCCTGCGAGGCGGGGCTGGAAGAGATCGCCTACGGCTTCGTGGACGCGCCGCCGTCCTTCGAGCCGGTGTTGAAGTCGCTCGCCGACCGGTTCGCCACCTGGGACCGGGTGATCCTGGCGGATCCACACGAGAGCGGTCCGCCGTCCGAGCTCGCCCCGCCCAGCGTGGCGGAGGCCCCTCCCGGCTGCGCGCTCCGCCGTCTCGAGTCCGGGGATGCGGATGCGCTGGCGGCCTTGGACCCGGATCTGACCTGGATCGCCAAGACCTGGGGCGGCCCGAGCGGGCTGGCCCGCAGCGGCATGGCCTGGGGGGCGTTCGTCGACGGGCGGCTCGCCTCGGTGGCGTGCACGTTCTTCCAGGGACGCCGGCACGAGGACATCGGGGTGGTGACGGAGCGGGAGTTCCGGCGGCGCGGGCTGTCGGCTGCCGCCGCGGCGAGGCTCTGCCTGGACATCCGTGCGCGCGGACGGCGTCCGACCTGGTCGACCACCCCCGACAACGTGGGCAGCCTGCAAGTCGCCCGCCAGCTGGGCTTCCAGGAGGTCCGCCGCGACGTGATGTACCTGGTCGGGATCGACCCGCCGGACTGACCGATTCGGGCCCAAATCGGGCGGCTGGCGCTGGGCAGCGATCGGCTATGCTGGCGCGCGTCGTCGCATCCGGCTACCGGCGAGACGCGGACGGCGACCACGGCCAGGTAGCTCAGTTGGTACGAGCGTCCGACTGAAAATCGGAAGGTCGGCGGTTCGACCCCGCCCCTGGCCACCCCATCTGACCAGCACAAACGCGGCTACTGTGATCACTTGAAGATCGACTGACAGCAGTTGTTGACAGCAACGCCCTCACACTTTCCCGTCTTGGCCTGTATCCGGTGACGCGCCGAGCAGGTCATTCAGCCGATCCAGTGCCGCACGCTGGTCACCCCGCACGAAGCGCCAGGTCAGGCTCAGACGCCCCGGCCGACCTTCCAAGCTGGTCATGCGGGTTCGATTCCCGGCACCTGCTCCACCACGAAAACCTACGGCAGCGCAGCGGCCGAACATCATTGGGGGCGGCTGATGAATGGAGTCGTTGTGCCCGGCCTAGAGGAGTAGAGGGCTAGGGCGGCGTTCGTCGAGGCAATCGCAGCCAGGCGG
>JBKPQU010000203.1:0-2761 GCA_046734255.1 Actinomycetota bacterium | reverse complement strand
CCCACACGGTTCGTCCGGGAAATCATGATGCCCCGGCCGCGCCGCGGGGGCGCCGAAGCGGTGTCCCGACCGCCCCTCACTCGGATCGTCCGGCACGTTCCTGCCGGTGAAGGGATGTGGTTCGTCATGGCCAACGTCACCTACGACAAGGCGTCGAGGATCTATCCGGGCTCGACGAAGCCCGCGGTCGACTCGCTGGATCTCGCGATCGAAGACGGTGAGTTCCACGTCCTGGTCGGCCCTTCCGGTTGCGGCAAGTCCACCGCCCTGCGAATGCTCGCCGGGCTGGAGGACGTCAACGAGGGCGCGATCAAGATCAACGACCGCGACGTCTCGCACCTGCCGCCGAAGGCGCGCGACATCGCGATGGTCTTCCAGAACTACGCGCTCTACCCGCACATGACCGTCGCGGAGAACATGGGCTTCGCCCTGAAGCTGAAGAAGACGCCCAAGCCCGAGATCAAGCGGCGTGTCGCCGAGGCGGCGAAGCTGCTCGACCTCGGCGAGTACCTCGACCGCAAGCCCAAGGCGCTCTCCGGCGGTCAGCGCCAACGGGTCGCCATGGGCCGCGCGATCGTCCGGGAACCGCAGGTGTTCCTCATGGACGAGCCGCTGTCCAACCTGGACGCCAAGCTGCGGGTCCAGACCCGCACGCAGATCGCCTCGCTGCAACGCCGGCTCGGCGTCACCACCGTCTACGTCACCCACGACCAGGTCGAGGCCATGACGATGGGCGACCGGGTCGCCGTGCTCAAGGACGGGCTCCTGCAGCAGGTCGGCACGCCCCGCGAGCTCTACGACCACCCGGACAACGTCTTCGTGGCCGGCTTCATCGGCTCCCCCGCGATGAACCTGCTCAGCCTGCCGACCGCCGACGGCGGCGTGAAGTTCGGTGACATGGTGCAGCCGGTGCCGCGCAGCGCGCTGATCACCGCCGGCGACAACGTCGTGATCGGCGTCCGGCCGGAGGACCTCGAGCTCAGCGAGCACGGCATCGTCACCACCGTCGAGGTGGTCGAGGAGCTCGGCGCCGACGCCTACGTCTACGCGACGATGAAGAGCGGCGACGAGGAGCTGCCGATCATCGCCCGGGTGGACGGGCGGCGCCCGCCCCAGAAGGGCGAGGTCGTGCACTTCCAGCCGAAGGAAGACCACGTGCACCTCTTCCACGTCGAGTCGGGTGAGCGCCTCGAGGGCTGACCCGCCCGCCGGTCACCACTCCCTGCCGCACGCCGGGTGAGGGCCGGCCAGGATGCCGCTACAGATCACGACGGCGACGCCGGAACCGGCGCTGCTCGACCTCCCCTGGTCGCTGCCGCTGGAGGAGTGGCCCGCCGACCTGCTGGCGACGCTGCCGCGCGGGCTCTCCCGGCACGTCGTCCGGTTCGTCCGGCTGGCCGGGCACGTGGTGGCGCTGAAGGAGATCGGGGAGGGCCTGGCCCGGCGCGAGTACGGGCTGCTGCGACTGCTCGGCCGGCTCGACCTACCTGTGGTCGAGCCGGTCGGCGTCGTGGCCGGCCGGAGCACGGTGCAGCAGGACCCGCTGGACGCCGTCCTGGTCACCCGGCACCTGCGGTTCTCGCTGCCCTACCGCGCGCTGTTCTCGCAGTCTCTGCGCGCCGAGGTCGCGACCCGGTCGGTCGACGCGCTCGCCGTCCTGCTCGTCCGCCTCCACCTGTCGGGCTTCTACTGGGGGGACGTGTCACTGTCCAACGCGCTGTTCCGCCGCGACGCCGGCGCGTTCGCCGCCTACCTGGTCGACGCGGAGACGGGTGAACTGCACGACCGGCTGTCCGACGGGCAGCGCGAGTACGACCTCGACCTGGCCCAGATGAACATCGCCGGGGAGCTCATGGACCTGGCCGCCGGCAGGCTGCTGGACGAGACCCTGGACCCGATCGACATCAGCGAGGGGATCGCCGACCGGTACCGGTCGCTGTGGGCGGAGTTGACCGGCCCGGAGTCCTTCGAGCCGGGCGAGCGCTGGCGGGTCGCGGCCCGGATCCGGCGGCTGAACGAGCTCGGCTTCGACGTCGGCGAGCTGACGATCACCACCGACGTCGACGGCACCACGATCCGGATCGAGCCCAAGGTGGTGGACGCCGGTCACCACTCCCGCCGGCTGCTGCGGCTGACCGGGCTGGACGCAGAGGAGAACCAGGCCCGCCGGCTGCTCAACGACCTCGACTCCTACCGCGCGGCGAGCGGGCAGCAGGCCGAGGACGAGGAGATCGTGGCGCACGAGTGGGTCAACGAGTGCTTCGAGACGGTGATCCGCGCCGTCCCCCGACACATGCGCGGCAAGCTCGAACCCGCCGAGATCTTCCACGAGGTCCTGGAGCATCGCTGGTACCGCTCCGAGCAGCGGGGCCGCGACATCGGGTTGACCGAGGCCACCAGCGACTACGTGCGCGGAGTGCTCGTGCACAAGCCGGACGAGGCGTCGGTGGTCGGCGTCGACACCCGAGAGATGCCGGTGATCGCCGACGGCTGAGCCGGATGACCTGCGCCGAGTACTCGGCGATGCCTCACGAAGGGTCGGTCACCGGCGGGGTCCGGCCCCGTCCCGCGAGCGCAGGCGGGTGATCTCGTGCAGCGCGATCCCGGCGGCCACCCCGGCGTTCAGCGACTCCATCCCGCCGGCCGTGGGGATCGCCGCGATCACGTCACAGGTCGCACGGACGAGGCGGGACAGCCCCCTGCCCTCCGAACCGACGACGAGCACCAGGGGCCCGGCCGCGACCTCGAGGCCGTCCAGCGC
>JBKPQU010000202.1:0-11813 GCA_046734255.1 Actinomycetota bacterium | reverse complement strand
GTCCACGGCCGTCCCGCTGCCCACCGGGATCCAGGACAGGAACTTCACCGCGAAGACCTCGCCGAGCACGATCCCGCTGGGGATCGACAGGTCCACGCCGCCGGTGATGATGACGAACGTCGTGCCCACGCTGACCACGGTGAGGATGGCGACGTTCTGCGCGAGCAGCTTGAAGTTCTCGGTGCTGTCGAACGTTCCAGGCGGCGCCAGCACCGAGAACGCGACGACGATCGCGATCAGCGCGAGGAACGTCGCCGTCAGCGGGTTGGTCCACAGCGCCGTCAGCCATCGCCGCTCCGGTTCGGCCGCCTCCTCCGCGGCCGACTCCGCCGCGGTCACCGCCTCGGGCTCACCGGCCAGCTCGTCCACCGGTGCCGGCTGGGGGTCGGGCTCGATCGCCGTTCCCTGCTGCCCGGGCTGCTGCCCGGGGTCGCCGCCGGGCGGGGGGCCGGTCTCGGGCGCGCTCATGCTGCCCCCTCGCTCGTGGACTCGTTGGCGAAGGCGCCGGAGATCGCGGCGATCAGCTGGTCGACCTCCACGTCGCCGGAGGAGAACCTGGCCACCCGGGCGCCCAGCCGCATCACCTCGATCCGGTCGGCCACCTCGATGACCTGCGGCATGTTGTGCGAGATGAAGACGACCGCGAGCCCCCGGTCGCGGATCCGCCGGATCAGGTCGAGCACCCGTGCCGTCTGGATCACGCCGAGTGCCGCGGTCGGCTCGTCCATCAGGATGACGCTGCGCGCCCACATCGCCGCGCGGGCGATCGCCACGACCTGGCGCTGCCCGCCGGAGAACGAGGCGACCGGAACGCGCATGTCCTGGATCAGCCCGACACCCAAGTCGCGGAAGCGGTCCGCGGTCTGCTTGCGCATCTCCGGCTGGTCGTGCAGGACGGCGAACCGGCGCAGCTCCCGGCCGAGGAAGACGTTGGCGGCGGCGTCGAGGTCCGGGGCCAGGGCGAGGTCCTGGTAGACGGTCTCGATCCCCAGCCGCGTCGCCTGCAGCGGGTCGGTCATCGCGACCTGGTTGCCGTCCACCAGGATCTGGCCGTCGTCCGGCTGCAGCGCCCCGGCCAGGCACTTGACCAAGGTCGACTTCCCGGCCCCGTTGTCACCGACCAGGGCCGTGATCTCCCCAGGCAGGGCCTCGAACGAGGCTTTGCGCAGCGCGCGCACGTGCCCGAAGTGCTTCACCAGCCCGCGGGCCTCCAGTGCCGGCGTCGTCATGTCCCGACCTCCTCCCTGACCACGTCCGCCCAGCTGCGGCCGTGGTCCCCGAGCAGAGCCACCAGGCGCTGCAGGCGCGGCAGGGAGACGTCGCGGAGGAACTCACGCCGCTGCTGCGGCGCCATCCCCGTCGCCTCCCCCCAGATCGCCCGGCCCGCGATGAAGCCGCAGGCGCCTGCATCCAATCCGATCCGGACCCGCTGCAGGAACTCCTCGTACTCGACCCCGGCGGACAGCAGCGCCCAGGGCACCCGCCCGGTCACGTGGGTGAGTTCGCGGCAGCCGCCCTCGTCCTCGGGCCACTCCAGCTTCAGCAGGTCGGGACCCAGCTCGGCCAGCCGGGCCGCGGAGGCGATCACGAGATCCCTCCGGCGCTGCCCGACCAGCTTAGGCTCCCCGGGGACCGTGGTGATCACCGGCTCGATCACCGACGGCAGGCCGGCCGCGCGGCAGTCCTCGACCACCTGCCGGACGGCGTCCACGGCCTCGGCGGCCAGGTCCGGCTCCCCGGGCCGGGCCTGCCGGTCCGGGCGCCAGTACACGAGGAACTTCAGCGCGTCCCCGGTGTGCGCCCGTACCCAGGCGGCATTGCGCGTCGGGTCGACCGTGGTCCGCTGCTCGCCGTTCCAGGTCTGCTTCTCGGCCGGTTCCGCGGCGATCAGCAGGCCGACGCCGGCGGCGAGCGCGCCGGTGGCGCGGACGGCCTCGACGCCGTACTCCACGTCGGTCAGGACGCCGGTCGCCACCGGAGAGAGGGCTCCGATCACGTCCACCTTGAACGAGGTGAGGTCGGCGTCCTCGGCGGGCCGCCCGCCCTCGGTGAGCATTCTGCGCAGTGAACCGCGCTGGTCCATGGCCAGGACCGCGAGCCTGCCGTCGGCACCGGCGATCGCGCTCAAGCCGTTGTTCGTGGCCGGCATCAGCGTTCCTCTCCGTGAGGGATCAGTGAGATCAGGTCGTGGGTCTGCTCGGCGAGGCCGGCGGCCACCGCACCGAGATAGGCGGCGCCGACCGCGCCCGCCTCGCCGAGCTCGCTGGTCCGCGCCCCGGCGAACTGCCGCCGCTTCGCCGCGGCCACCGCCGGGTTGCGCGACCAGCCGCCGCTCAGGACGACGTCGGTGTGCGGGCCCACCTCGGCGGCGATCAGGTCGGCGCCGTACGCGCTCGCGGCGATCAGGTCGTCGACCGCCCTCGCCCACACCTCTCCCGGAGACATGCCTGTGGCCAGCGGGCCGAGGTAGGTCTGCCCCCCGAACTCGTGCAGCACCGGGGCGCCGCCCGCCTCCGTCTCCAGCGCCAGCTGGCCGAGCTCCATCCGGGTGCCGCGGTCCCACGCGCCGAGCAGGGAGGCGAGCTGTTCCAGGACCATCCCCGAGAGCAGGCCGTACATCACCGTGCTGTGGCCGGGCACGACTCCCCAGCCCACCGTGACCCGCTGGGCCACCAGCCTGGCGACCGCCGTGCTGTCCAGTGGCCCGCGCACGCAGCGCAGCAGCGCCTCGGCGGTGCCGAGGGAGTCCAGCAGCGCGCCGTCCCGGGCCGCGCCGACCGCCAGAGCGGCGGCCTGGTGGTCGTGGCCCGCGACTGTCAGGGTCGCGCCGCGGGCGGCGGGAGGCGCGCTCACGTCCGCCACTCCGGCCGGTGCGCCGGCCTGGACGAGGTCGGACAGCAGGTTGCGGCCGAGCAGCTCACCGGCGGCCGGCCACGGCGCGACGGTCGCAAGGTCGAGCAGGCCGGTGCGGCTGGCCAGGGAGAGCTCACTGACCGGGTCCCCGCCGAGGCTGACCACCACCCACTCCGGCACGGAGCAGAACCGGACCGCCCGGCGGGCGTCGGGCAGCATCCGGCGCAGCCAGAGGATCTTCGGCAGCGAGGGCTGGCTGTCCAGGAACATCCCCACGGCGCGGTGGAAGGCCTCGGCTCCCACGGCCCAGCGGACGGCCTCGACGTCGCCGCGGCGGTCGTGCCAGGCCAGCACGGGGGCCAGCGGCCGGCCCTCGTCGTCCAGCAGCACCCCGGCCTCGCCCATGCCGGTGACCCCGATCCCGGCGACCCGGACGTGGCCGGCCTCGGGCGCCTCGGTCACCTGGGCCACGACGTCCCGCGCGGTCTCGGCGAGGGCGGCCGGGTCGGCGTGGGTGCCGGCGGCGTCGGTCACCCACGGCGTGGGCCGATCGGCCTCGGCCAGCGTGACGCCGTCCAGCCCGAGCAGCAGCCCCTTGATCCGGGTCGTGCCGACGTCGAGGCCGAGGACGGCGTCCGTGCGGCTCATGCGGTCACCTCCGTCGCGATGCCCGCCGCCGGACCGGCGTCGAGGAGCGTCGTGGGCAGGACGACGCTGCGGGCCGGGCCGGTGAAGCCGTCGAGGCGTTCGAGCATCATCCGGGCCGCCAGCGCCCCCAGCCGCTCCGGCCCGGACTGGACCACCAACGGCGGCGGGGAGAGCAGGTCCGGGTCGGAGACGTCGTCGAACGTCGCCGCGTCGAGCTGGACGCCGCTGGCCCGCATCGCCCGGAACCCGCCCCGGCCCGGCAGCGGCGAGGTGGCCAGGAACGCCGTCGGTGGGTCGGGCAACCGCAGCATCCGCTCGATCGCCTGCTGCGCCCCGGCGGCGTCCGCGGCGGAGGATGCGATCAACTCCGGATCCGAGCCCAGCCCTGCCTCGGCGAGCGCCGTGCGGTATCCCTGGAGGCGCTCCCGGCAGGTCCACAGCCGGGTGTCCCCGGACAGCAGCGCGATCCGCCGGTGCCCCGCAGCGATCAGCTGCCGCACCGCGTCGGCGGCGCCGGACCGGTTGTCGACGGTCACCGTGTCCACCGTCACCCCCTCCAGCGGCCGGTCGAGCGCCACGACGACGAGCCCGTGGTCGAGCTCCCGGGCCAGGTAGGAGGCGTCGCCGGGTGCCGGGACCAGGAGCAGGCCGTCGACGCGGCGCTCCACCAGCGCCTGGACGAGCGTGCGCTGCCGGTCGGGGTCGTCACCGTGGCTGGCGGTGATCAGCTGCAGGTCCCGGGTCGCCAGGACGTTCTCCACCGACCCGGCGACCATGGAGAAGAAGGGGTCGGCGACACCGGCGATCACCAGGCCGACCGCGGCGGTCGCCCGCCCGGAGGCCAGCGAGCGGGCCATCCGGTTGGGCCGGAACCCCAGCTCCCGGGCGGCGTGGAGGACCCGGTCCGCGGTCTCGGGGGCGACCCCGTACTCGCCGTTCACCGCGCGGGAGGCGGTCTTCAGGCTCACCCCGGCCCGCCGGGCGACGTCGGCCAGCGTCGGCCGTCCGGGCGCGCTCATGCGTCCTCCGCGTGGACCCGGGGGAGCAGCCGGGTCAGCAGGTCGGGGTCGAGCATTCCCGCGAGGGGATGGGCGACCGATGCCGCGGCGGTGGCGACGCCGAGCACGGCCGCCTCGGCCAGCCCGTCCCCACGCTCCAGGGCCACGGCCAGCCCTGCGGCGAACGCGTCACCGGCACCGATCGGGTTGGCCTCGTCCACCGCAGGGGCAGTGACCCAGAAGCGGGTCGAGCCGGTTGCTCCGGCGACGCCGTACCGGCCGGCGGTGACCAGCGCGGCGAGCGCGCCGGCGTCCAGCAGCTCCTTGGCGGCCGCGACGGCGGCCGCCGGCACGTCGTCCCCCTCGGGCACCACGGGTTCGGGCGCCGTGTCCGGCCCCGACGTGACGCTTCCCTCGAGCACGGCGCGGGCTTCGGCCAGGTTCGGTGTGACCAGGGACGGCTCGTACGGCAGGGCCTTGCGGAGGGCCTCCCGGGAGGCGTCCAGGACGATCCGAGACCCGGCACCCGTGACCAGCTGCGCCAGCCGGCCGTAGAGGTCCGGCGGGGCGTGCGGCGGGAGGCTTCCGGTGACGACCGCCACCCGGTGGCCGACCAGCTCCTCCTGCACGGCGGCGACGAACGCCGCCAGGTCGGCTCCGGAGAGCTCCGGGCCGGGCTCGTTGATCACCGTGGCGCGCCCGGAGTCCTCCAGGATGATCATTGCGGCCCGGGCCTCGCCCGCCGTGGGCACGCGTCGGACGTCGTGGCCCTCCTCGTCGAGCAGGTCGCCGATCAGGGTCCCCGCCCGGCCGGGCAGGTTGGCGACGAGGCGCGGGCGCACGCCCAGGGCAGTGGCGGCGCGGCAGACGTTGACCGCCTTGCCGCCGGCGGTGGCCGAGGCGCGGTAGGGGCGCTGGACGGCGCCGGGCTCCAGCCGGTGCATGCGCAGCGTGCGGTCCACCGCGAGGTTCGCACCGACCACGAGCACGCCGCCTCCAGGTCTGGTTGACAGCGCTGTCTAGACAGCGCTGTCAACCCTAGGGACTCGACGGCGCCCACGGCAATTCATCCTCGGTGACCGTTACGGACCCGTTAGGTTGCCCGCCGCTGATCATGGAGGAAAAAGGTGGTTTCGCGCGCGAAAACCACCATCCTGCCCATGATCACCGCGGCGGGCGGGGTGGAGGGGACGCGGCGGGGAACCTCAGCGGCGCTGGACGGCCTTGGCGTACAGGTCGAGGAGGCGCCCCTCCGGGTCGTAGCGCCGCTTCAGCGCGCGGTAGGCGTCACCGCCGTAGGCGGCCCAGAACTCCTCCTCGCCGTAGTAGGCGTCGGAGTACAGCGACTTGTGCCCGCCCAGGTCCCCGACGAAGCGCTCGATCTCCTGGTTGACGTCGCCGTCGGCCCGGCCCGGGGCGATCGGGACCATGCCCCAGAACCCGGCGTTGACGTACGTCGTCCCGGGTCGCAGGGGATACAGCGACCAGGGCCGCTCGGACCGCAGCCGCAGCGGGCAGAGCCAGACCGGGGTCATCCGCACGTGCTGGAGGTACCAGCGGAGGAAGTCGGCGGTCCGCCCGACCGGGATCTCGACGTCCTGGACCACCCGCTCCCGGGGCGGTCTCCCCCGCCGGGCCTCCAGCCGCTGCGCCACGTGGAACCGGTTCTCCAGCCCGACGATCCGGTGGTAGACGTCGCTGCGCCGGTACCGGGCGGGCCAGACCGGGCGCACCCAGGGGTGCTGGGCACCGAACGCCCGGGAGCACCAGAACCAGTCGGCGTCCCACCGCCACAGGTAGTCGTGCGCGGTCAGCGCGTCCCGGCCGCGGTCGCGGATCGAGCGGTAGTAGATCAGCCGTCCGGTGTAGTCGCTCGCCGCCGGGACGTCGTCCGCCCAGCTGCCCAGGCTGAGGTAGGACTCCACCGCGGAGAAGACCACGCCGTCGAGGAAGTCCACGGTCTCGCCGTCCCACGAGCGCTGCGCGACGATCGTCGCGATCGCCGTCCCCAGTTCGTCGAGATCGCCGAAGCGGACGTGCCGCAGGGCGACGTAGGGCCGCACGCGCTCCAGCTCGACCCTGAGCCGGACCGCGTAGCCCAGGCTGCCGTAGGAGTTCGGGAACCCCCGGAACAGCGCGGCGTGCTCGCCCTCCGGGCTCACCATGAGCACGTCCCCCGCGCCGGTGAGCAGGTCGAGCTCCAGCACGGACTCGTGCGGCAGGCCGTTGCGGAACGAGCTGGACTCGATCCCCAGGCCGGTCACGGCCCCGCCGAGCGTGATCGTCTTCAGTTGCGGCACGACCAGGGGCATCAGCCCGTGCGGCAGGGTGGCCGCGACCAGGTGCTCGTAGCTGCACATACCCTGGACGTCGGCCGTGCGCGCCCCGCCGTCGACGTTGATCACCCCGCCGAGGCCGGAGACGTCCAGCCCCGGCACCGACGAGGCGACCCTCGGCCGGAACAGGTTCGAGGTGTGCTTGGCCAGCCGGATCGTCTGCCCGGGCGGGATCGCCCGGTACGAGTCGACCAGCCGTTGCACCGCGCGCCGGTGAGCGTGGGCCCCCTTCGGCGGGCAGGTCGCGGGCGGTACGGACGAGGTCGAGACCGGCGGTGGGATCCGCGCGTCGAGGGTGGTCATCAGCCCTGGTCGGCGGTGCTGGCCTCGGGTTCCGGCGACGCCGCGGTGGCCTCGGGGTCGGAACCGTTGCGGTCCGCGGGCGCGGCCTCCGCCGTCGCGTCGGCGGGCTTCGAGGCCGCGGCGACCGGCGCGGCCCCTTGTCCGGGCGCGGTCCCCTGTCCGGCGGCACCGGCCAGTGCCGCCGAGACCAGCTCGCGCGCGGCCTGCTGCACCTCGGCGAGGTGGTCCGGGCCCTTGAACGACTCGGCGTAGATCTTGTACACGTCCTCGGTGCCGGACGGGCGGGCGGCGAACCAGGCGTGCTCGGTGACCACCTTGAGCCCGCCGATCGGGGCGTCGTTGCCCGGAGCGGTGGTGAGCGTCGCGGTGATCGGCTCGCCGGCCAGCTCGGTCGCGGTGACCTGCTCGGGGGACAGCTTGGCCAGCACGGCCTTCTCCTCCCGGGTCGCCGGCGCGTCGATCCGCGCGTAGGACGGGTCGCCGTACTGCGCGGTCAGCTCGGCGTAGTGCTCGCTCGGGCTCTTCCCGGTGGCGCCGAGGATCTCCGAGGCGAGCAGGGCGAGCAGGATGCCGTCCTTGTCGGTCGTCCAGACCCTGCCGTCGCGGCGCAGGAACGACGCCCCGGCGGACTCCTCGCCGCCGAATCCGATGCTGCCGTCGAGCAGGCCGGGCACGAACCACTTGAACCCCACCGGCACCTCGACCAGCCGGCGTCCCAGCCCGGCGGCGACCAGGTCGATCATCGAGGAGGAGACCAGGGTCTTGCCGACCGCGGTGTCCTCGCCCCACCTGTCGCGGTGGGCGAACAGGTAGGCGATCGCCACCGCGAGGAAGTGGTTGGGGTTCATCAGCCCGGCGTCCGGCGTGACGATCCCGTGCCGGTCGGCGTCCGCGTCGTTGCCGGTGGCCACCTGGTAATCCGCCCGCCGGGCGATCAGCGAGGCCATCGCGTACGGCGAGGAGCAGTCCATTCGGATCTTGCCGTCCCAGTCCAGCGTCATGAACCGCCAGGTCGGGTCGACCAGCGGATTCACGACGGTCAGGTCGAGGCTGTGCCGGTCGGCGATCGCGCCCCAGTAGTCGACGCTGGCACCGCCGAGCGGGTCGGCCCCGATCCGGACACCGGCGTCGCGCACGGCGTCCAGGTCCAGCACCGCGGGCAGGTCGTCGACGTACGCGGTGAGGAAATCGTAGGTCTGCGTGGTCTCCGCTGCCCGGGCCCGGGCCAGCGGCACCCGCCTGACGTCGCGCAGCGCCGCGGCGAGCAACTCGTTGGCGCGCTGGGCGATCCACGAGGTGGCGTCGGTGTCGGCAGGCCCGCCGTGCGGCGGGTTGTACTTGAAGCCGCCGTCGGACGGCGGGTTGTGCGACGGGGTGACGACGATGCCGTCCGCGCGCCCCGCGTCGTCGTCGGCCCGATCGCGGTTGTGGGTGAGGATCGCGTGCGACACCGCCGGCGTCGGCGTGTATCGGTCGCGGCTGTCCACGAGCGTCGTGACCTCGTTGCCCGCCAGCACCTCCAGCGCCGAGACCCACGCGGGCTCGGACAGCGCGTGGGTGTCCCGGCCCAGGAACAGCGGCCCCGCGATGCCCTGCCCGGAGCGGTAGTCGCAGATCGCCTGGGTGGTGGCGACGATGTGCGCCTCGGTGAACGACCCGTCCAGGCTCGAACCGCGATGGCCGGAGGTGCCGAAGGCGACGCGCTGCCCGGGCTGGTCCAGGTCCGGCCAGGTGGTGTAGTACGCGGTCACCACATGGGGTACGTCGATCAGGTCGGCCGGTTCGGCGGGGAGGCCTGCGCGCTCGTGGGCCATGTCGTCCCCTCTCGGTGGCTGGGCGGCTCGCCCGGGGCGGCAGCCAACCATTATCGGGGTGGAAGTCGGTGTGTCCCCAGCCATCGTCACCCAGCCCGGCCGGGCTTGGCATCCCCAGCGTGCCCCGCCGGACCGGCCGGCAACGCCGTCAACGGGCCCACCATCGGCTCCACCAGCGGGTTCGTCGTTGGACAGATGGTCAGCCGATGCGGACGTGGTGAGCCGCGTGGATCAGAGCGTCGATCCCCTGGCCGACCGCATCCGCCATCGACCCGGCCTGCTCGGTGGCCTGCTCGGCGGCCTGCTCGGCGGCCCAGGACTCCAGCGCGGCCGAGGTCGCGCCGAGCGCCGCGGACGCGACGGCCCGGCAGCCGAGGTCGGGTTCGGCCAGCTGCTGACGCTCGGCCAGCACGCGGGCGATCTCCTCGGAGGCCCGCAGATGCTCGGTCATCGCCCGGGCCCGCAGCGCGGGGGTCGTCATCGCGAAGCGCAGCCGGGCCGCGGCGGCCCGCTCGGCCTCGTCGTCCAGCAGGGAGACCCCGGCGCGCATCGCCTCCCGGACGGCGACGAGGTCCGGCTCCTCCGGCGGCCGGAGTCGCAGCAGCTCGAGCAGGCACGGGTCGTAGTCGTCGGCGAAGACAAGGTCCTCCTTGGTGGGGAAGTAGCGATACAGCGTCCGCGGCGAGACCTCCGCCGCGGCGGCGACCTGATCGAGCGTGGTCGCGTCGTACCCCTGCTGGTCGAACAGCCGCAGGGCGTGCATGCGCAAGGCCTCCCGGGTGCGGGCCTTCTTCAGCTCGCGAAGGCCCACCAGGCGGGGTTCCTGCGCGCTCTGGGTCACCAACCCGACGCTACCGAGACGCCCGGAATCGGCGACCGCACGCACTCGAACCGGGGGCTGCCGGGCGGACCCGACCGTGCGAGGCTGATCTCGTGCCGGAGCTGCCCGAGGTGGAGGCGCTGGCGGAGTTCCTCCGTCAGCAGGCCCGCGGGTGCGTGCTCGCCGGGGTGGAGGTCGGTGAGATCAGCGTGCTGAAGACCTTCGACCCGCCGCCGTCCGCGCTGTCGGGCCTGGAGGTGTCCGGGGTGGCGCGGCACGGCAAGTTCCTGGACCTCGAGGCCGACGGCCTCCACCTCGTCTTCCACCTCGCCCGCGGTGGCTGGTTGCGCTGGTACGACGAGGCTCCGGCCGCCCCGGCGCGGCCCGGCAAGGGGCCGCTGGCGCTGCGCGTCCGGCTGGACTGCGCCGGCGGGGGAGACCCCGATGCCGCGGGCAGTCCCGGGTTCGACCTCACGGAGGCGGGCACGAAGAAGCGGCTGGCGGTCTACGTCGTCCGCTCCCCGGACCAGGTGCCGGGGATCGCCTCGCTGGGGCCCGACCCGCTGGACGACTCCTTCGACCTGGCTGCCCTGGCCGCGATCCTCGCCGGATCGCGGCAGCAGGTGAAGGGTCTGCTGCGCGAGCAGTCGGTGATCGCAGGAGTCGGGAACGCCTACAGCGACGAGGTGCTGCACGCGGCTCGGCTGTCGCCGTTCGCGATCGCCGGGCGGCTGGACGACGAGCAGGTGGAGCGCCTGTACACCGCGATGCGCGAGGTGCTCACCGGCGCGGTCGCGGCTGCGAGCGGTCGTCCGGCCAAGGAGTTGAAGGACGCCAAGCGCGCCGGCATGCGGGTGCACGGCCGCGCGGGGCAGCCGTGCCCGGTCTGTGGCGACATTGTGCGTGAGGTTTCGTTCGCTGATTCGTCGCTTCAGTACTGCCCGACCTGCCAGACCGGAGGCAAACCGCTGGCTGACCGACGTCTGTCTCGGCTGCTGAAATGACAACCCTCTGAAATTCCTCGCCAACCGGTGACGTCTACCCCGAATCGTGCCTATGGTCTCAGGGTGCCTGTAAGGGTGCCTGGGTGGGGGGCGAGTCATTTCCGGTCGGTCGCGCTACCGCGCCGGGTGGTTCTCCCTGCCCTGAGGGCCTTCGCGGTCTGCTTCCCGATCGCCCTGATCGTCGCGCTGAGTGTCCCCCACGCCGACACCGTGTTGCGCGCCGCCAACCCGGATGCTCCCGCCCCGGCGAATCCCGACTACGGTGCGCCGCTTCGCACCGTGGACCCCATGGTCGGCGAGGTACCGCCCAAGGGCGTGGTGGCGGCGGTCGGCGGGGTGGTCGTGGCCCAGGCGAAGGCCGCGCCCTACGGGATCACCTCGCCGTCGACGCTCACGTCGGCCGGCATCCCGCTGCGCGCGTACCAGGCGTACGTGCACGCCGCTGCGATGATCAACCAGGTGAGGCCGACCTGCCACATGCAGTGGTCCCTCCTGGCCGCGATCGGGCGGGTGGAGAGCAACCACGGGCTGTACGGCGGTTCCGGCATCGCCAGCGACGGCCGCGTCGTCCCGCCGATCCTCGGTGCCCGCCTCGACGGCAACCTGGCGTCGTCCGCGGT
Organism: Actinomycetota bacterium; assembly: GCA_046734255.1. Taxonomy (GTDB): domain Bacteria; phylum Actinomycetota; class Actinomycetes; order Actinomycetales; family Kineosporiaceae; genus JBKPQU01. The sequence continues at coordinate 417 of JBKPQU010000202.1, read as the reverse complement.
GATCCACGACAGCGACAACGGCCGCTACGACGGGGACCGGCTGTTCGACCGGGCGGTCGGCCCGATGCAGTTCCTCCCGGGTACGTGGGCCGTGTTCGGGGCGGACGGCGACGGTGACGGTCGCCGAGACCCCCAGGACCTCGACGACGCCACCTACGCCGCGGCCGGGTACCTCTGCGCGAACGGCACCAACGTCGCCACCAGGAACGGCCGCTGGAGCGCGGTCTACCGGTACAACCACTCCGACAGCTACGTGCAGCTGGTTCTGGGCGTGGCGGACAGCTACGCCACCGGTCACGCGGCCACGTTCCCGACACCGCCGCCCGGGAGCGTCCGTCGGCTGGCGGGCAACCCGGCCGTCGACGCTCCGGCCACGCCGTCCGGGGCGCCGCCCGGGGTGCACGAGCCGCCCAAGCC
>JBKPQU010000201.1:0-12949 GCA_046734255.1 Actinomycetota bacterium | reverse complement strand
GGCCGTCGCCGTCGACGTTCAGCCGTCGGACCACACGCGAACCCTGAACGGCCTCTTTCCAGATCCCCGTGAAGACGGTCCGCCCCTGCCACCTGACGTTGCGTGGCATCCCGACGTTGACCGACACAAGTCTCGCGACGCGCGCCGACATACCGACTCAGCACCTCCCGGGCCCGCGATGGGCACCTTGGCACGCTCCAAGGTAGGTCCTACCGCCTCGATGCCTGCGTCCGGTGGGTACGGAGCGCGATCATGCCGGTGCACGGGGTCGGGCACTATGAGGCCATGGACGTACCGTGCGCCGCGCCGGTCGGGCGGCAAGCCACCCCGCGCGTGGCGACGTGCTGAGGCGAGGGCCGGCGGCGGCTGGGGCCGACCTGGCGGAGGTGGACACCCCGGCTCTGGTCGTCGACCTGGCCACCTTCGAGCGCAACCTGGACCGGATGCCCGCCCTGCTCGCGCCGACCGGGGTTGCGGTGCGTCCTCACGCGAAGACGCACAAGTCACCGGAGGTCGCCGCGCAACAGATCGCGCGGGGGGCGGTCGGGGTGTGCGTGGCCAAGGTTGCCGAGGCCGAGGCCATGGTGGCCGGCGGTGTCGAGGACGTCCTGGTCGCCAACGAAGTCGTCGGTAGGACGAAGCTGCTGCGCCTGGCCGAACTCGCCCGCTCGGCTCAGGTCGGTGTGTGCGTGGACGACGCGCGGCAGGTGGGTGCGCTCGACGAGGTAGCGGCGGCGAGCGGCGTACGGCTGCGGGTGCTCGTGGAGGTCGACGTCGGTGCGGGCCGCTGTGGCTCGCCGCCGGGCGAGCCGGTGCTGGCGCTGGCCCGCGGCATCCATTCAGCCCACCACCTGATCTTCGGCGGGCTCCAGGGCTACCAGGGCGTCGCCCAGCACCTGCGCACACCGGCCGAGCGGGAGGCCGCGGTGTCGGCCGCCGCCGCCGCGCTGCGCGCATGCGTGGACCTGCTCGCGGCGGAGGGCCTGCCCTGCGACGTCGTGACCGGCGGCGGCACCGGGACGTTCCTGCTCGACGCCGCCAGCACCGTGTACAACGAGGTGCAGCCCGGCAGCTACGTCTTCATGGACGCCGACTACGCCAGGAACCAGGATGCGACCGGATCGCCGGCCGCTGCGTTCGAGCAGTCGCTGTTCGTCCTCACCACCGTCATGAGCGCCGCACGGCCGGGCACGGCTGTCGTCGACGCCGGGCACAAGGCGGTGGCCGTGGACAGCGGCCTCCCGCTGGTGTACGACCGGCCAGAACTGACGTACGTGGGGGCGTCCGACGAGCACGGCACGCTCGCGGTCGAGGGACCGCTCCCGCGGCTGGGGGACAAGCTGCTCCTGGTGCCCGGACACTGCGACCCCACGGTGGACCGGCACGACTGGTACGTCGGCATGCGCGCGGGCGTCGTGGAACACGTCTGGCCCGTTGCCGCCCGCGGCGCCATGTTCTAGCCGCGCCGCCCCGATGGGCACGCCAGACACCCCGCCTTCGCTCGCCAGGTGCGATATTCGGGGGATGACGGCGTGGAAGGACGTCGAGCGCGCGGAGCCCGAGTTCGCGGAACGTGTGCGGGGAAGCTTCGACGCGCACCGACACAAGACGATCGCCACCCTGCGAGCCGACGGGTCACCGCGGATCTCCGGGATCGAGGCGGTCTTCGAGGGCGGAGAGCTTGTCTTCGGCTCGATGCCGAAGGCGCGCAAGGGTTCGGATCTGCGACGGGATCCGCGGTTCGCGCTGCACAGCGCAACGGTCGACCCGATCGAGGGCTCGGAGGCGCAGTGGCCGGGCGAGGCGAAGATCTCCGGGCGGGCGACCTACGTGGAGTCGCACGGAGCGGGAGCCGACGGCGACCGCTTCCTCGCCGACATCGCCGAGGTCGTGCACACCCACCTCGACGAGAAGGCCACGGTGCTCGTCGTCGAGTGGTGGACGCCGACCCATGGGCTGCGCAGGGTCGAACGCAAGTGACCCTCGACTAAGCCGTCCTACCCAGGCGGCCGGGCAGACGTCTGCCTGACGACCAGCTTCGGCGGGACGACGACGTCGGACGGCTCCCGCTTCCCGTCATCGGTCCGTGCGAGCGCGAGATCGAGCGCCGCCCTGGCGAGGGTCGGTGCGTCCTGGGCGATGGTGGTGAGGGCGATGCTGGGCAGGCTTGCGATGTGGCTGTCGTCGTAGCCGACCAGCGACAGCTCGTCGGGCACGCGGACGCCGCGACCCCGGAGGGCAGCCAGCAGGCCGGCAGCGCAGTGGTCGTTGAACGCGGTGATTGCTGTCGGCAGCGGTCCGGTCGCGAGCTGGACGGCGGCCCGCTCCCCGTCCTGCTCGCTGAGGCCTCCAGGTACCAGGCGCATCTCGGACTCCAGTCCGAACCCGCGCATGGCGGCTCGGTAGCCGCGGCGGCGCTCGGCGGCACCGGGTGCGCGCCCACCGTCCACGTGGGTGATCGACTCGTGGCCGAGACCGGCGAGGTGCTCGACCGCGAGGCGGGCTCCGGCGACGTCGTCGGTCCGGACGACGTCCACGGCGCGGGAACGGAAGGCCCGGGCCACCACCACGACCGGCAGTCGTCCGGCGAGCTCCTGGATCGCCGTCCGGGGCAGCGTGGGACCCAGGAGGATCAGCGCCTCGCAGCGGTAGTCCAGCAGCGACTGGACGGCGCGGTGCTCGTCGCGGGTGGGGGCCGCGGCGCCGAGCGCCAGGTCGTAGCCCGTGCCGTCCACGGCCTGGTAGAGGCGTTCGACGATCTCGGCGTGGAACTCGTGATGCAGCCCGTACACGACACCGAGCGTGCGGCTGCGGTTGCTGCCGAGCAGACGGGCCCGCTGATCCGGGCGGTAGGAGAGCTCCGCCGCCGCGCGCATCACCCGCTCCCGGCTGGCGGTGCTGGCGCCGGGCACGCCGCGGAAGACGATCGAGACCAGCGCACGGGACACTCCCGCGCGCTCTGCGACGTCCGCCATCGTGACCGCGGTCGGACGGTTCTCCGATCTCATTGACCTCGCTCCCGCGCCGCCATAGGACGATCCGCAGATCAGTATAGAGCGCTCTAGGCCACCCTCTTGACGCACCGAGGGTCGAGGGCTGAGACTAGAGCGCTCTAGTACCTGATTCAAGGAGCCTCGCGATGGTTGGTCTGGAACCCGCCCGTCCGAATCCGGTGCGGGTCGGGCTCGTCGGAGCCGGAAGGATCGGAACGTCCCACGCCACCCTGCTGGCGCGTCACGTGCCCGGCGCGGAACTGGTCGCGGTGGTCGACCCCCGGCCGGGCGCGGCGGATCGCCTTGCCACGAGCCTGGGCTGCCGGGCGCTCAGCGACCCGGGCGAGCTGTTCGCCGCCCCGGACGTCGACGCGGTGGTCATCACGGCATCGACCGAGGCGCATGCGGACCTCGTGGAGGCCGCCGCGGGGGCAGGCAAGGCGGTGTTCTGCGAGAAGCCGATGGGCCTGAGCCTCGGCGAGATCGATCGCGGCATCGACGCGGCCAGGGCGGCGGGGGTCGCGTTGCAGGTCGGGTTCAACCGCCGCTTCTCCGCCGACTTCGCCGCCGGGCACCGGCTGGTCGTCGAGGGCGCGATCGGCACGCCGCAGCTCATGCGCTCCCTGACCCGCGACCCCGGCCTGGACAACCCGGGTGCCGTCCCGCCCTGGACGATCTTCCTGCTGACCCTGATCCACGACTTCGACACCCTGCTGTGGTTCAATCCCGGCGCCGAGCCGGTGACGGTGTACGCCACCGCCGACGCGCTGGTCGCGCCGGAGTTCAAGCAGGCCGGCCTGCTCGACACCACCGTCGTGGTCATCACCTTCGACAACGGCGCCATCGCCGTCGCGGAGGCCAACTTCTCCGCCGCCTACGGATACGACGTTCGCGGGGAGGTCTTCGGATCGGCCGGCATGGTCACGATGGGCGACACCGCCCGATCCTCCCTGATGCACCTCACCAGTGCCGGTCGGCAGGTCGAGACCGTCCGCGGGGACATCGAGCTGTTCCGCGACGCCTACACCGCCGAGTTCGTCGAGTTCACCACCGCGGTCCGTGAGGGGCGCACCCCGACCGTCACCGGTGAGGACGCGCGCCGCGCGCTGGTCCTGGCCCTCGCCAGCATCGAGTCGGTCAAGACCGGGGCGCCGGTCCCCGTCGAGAAGATCGACGCGCGATGAGCGGCGACTACGGGTTCACCCTCGCGGTCTGCGCCGAGATGGTCTTTCCCGACAGGCCGATCGTGGAGCGCGTGCGACTCATCCACGACCTCGGGTTTGCCGTGGAGATCTGGGACTGGACCGCCAAGGATCTGGAGGCCCTCGCGGCCACCGGCGCCCTGTTCACCTCCATGACCGGCTACGTCCGGGGCAGCCTCACCGATCCCGACGGCGCCGACGCCCTGCTGCGCACTGCGGAGCAGTCGGTCGCCGCAGCCGGAAAGCTCGGTACACCCAATCTCAACCTGCACGGAACGGGCCTGGACGGACGGGGGCTGCCCGTGCATCCGGTCGAGGTCGTCACCGGCCCCATGTGGCTGGCCGCGGAGAAGACCCTCGCCCGCATCGCCGCCCTCGGCGAGGCGGAGGGTGTCGTGTTCTGCCTGGAGAACCTCAACACCGCCGTGGACCACCCCGGCACCCCCTTCGCCAGGGCCGCCGACACCCGCGCGCTCGTCCGGGCCGTCGGCAGCCCGCACCTGCGAATGAACCTCGACCTGTACCACGCCCAGATCGGTGAGGGAAACCTCATCCAGCTCGTCCGCGACAGCGTCGGCTGGGTCGGCGAGGTCCAGGTCGCCGACGTGCCCGGCCGTTGCGAACCCGGCACCGGCGAGATCAACTACCCCGCGATCGCGGACGCCCTGCACGAGGCCGGCTACACCGGCGTCGTCGGGCTCGAGGCATGGGCCTCCGGCGACAGCCGGACTGCCCTGCAGCAGTTCCGCGAGGCCTTCACCAGGCCGGACTAGCTCCCATCTGCCCGCAGCCGGGGCATCACCGTGGCGGTCACCTCCTCGAACACCGCCTCCTCGTGGGGAGCGGCCCCCCAGGTCTGGGGCCAGTACAGGACGAACTCGTCGATGCCCATCTCGCCGAAGCGCCCGACCATGTCCTGGAAGTACTCCACGGACTGCCAGGGAGTCAGCGGGGGAAAGCAGACGAGGGAATGCCGGATCGAGGCGGGATCCCGGTCGGCGGCAACGCACAGGTCGTCGAAGCGACGACTGCGCTCGGCGGTGACGGCGTAGAAGTCCTCCTCGGTGGCAACGTCGTAGCCGCCCCACGAGCTCCACCCGTCACCATGCTCGGCGGCGATCCGTAGCATTCTCGGGCCGTGCGCGGCGATGGTCACCGGCGGGCGCGGTTGCTGCACCGGCAGCGGCACCGTCTCGGCCTCCTCGCAGCGGTAGAACTGCCCGCGGTAGCTCGTCACCTCCTGGTGGAGAAGCAGGTCGACCAGCTCGACGAACTCACGGAACCGGGCAACGCGTTCACCGGGGGACCAGTCCACGCCGGCGGCCTTGGCGCCCGCTGACGGGTCACCGACTCCCAGCGCCAGCTCCACGCGGCCGCCGCTGAGGTGGTCGACCGTCACGGACGCCTTGGCGAACGTGACCGGGTGTCGAAAGTACAGGCTGGTCACCAACGTCCCGACCCGGATACGACGCGTTTCCGCTGCCATCATGGTCAGCGTCGCCGGACCGTCGAACAACGTGTGCCGCGGTCGATCCGGCTCCACGACGGTGTCGCAGTTCCAGAGCACGTCGAACCCGGCCCGCTCTGCATCGCCCCAGCGCCCTCGTAGAGCATCCAGCGGCAGGTGCTGGTACTGGTAGGCGCAGAAGCGCAGATCGGCCATGCGAGCCTCCGAGAAATGGATCTCCAGTCACGCCCTCGGTCGAGCGCCCTGCCCGGTCATGCTGCAGGTAGCCGCTCGTGCTCGGCGGGACCACCGCGATTACGGCGTTTCGCACTGGGGGACGCTGGCCCGCGGTCACGTTGTGGCGCTCCTTCGGCTTTCAGATCCTCGCCACGGTGCCGGAGGCGTTTCGCCACCCGGTGCACGGATACGTTGGCCTCCACATCATGTACAGGATGCTGTGCACCGCCGGGCGACGGAGCGACGTCCGCTGGGCGGTCGAAGGAGGGCCCGATGACTCACGACTCCGCGCAGGGGATGACCGGCCAGGAGGCCGCCGGCGTCATGCCTGCTGCCTTCTTCGGTCATGGCAACCCCATGAACGCGCTCGACGACAACCGCTACACCGCAGCCTGGAGGGCGTTCGGCGAGTCCGTACCCGAGCCGCGGGCGCTCCTCGTGATCAGCGCTCACTGGTACATCAACGCCACGGCTGTCACCGCGATGGCACGCCCCCGCACGATCCACGACTTCTACGGCTTCCCGCAGAAGCTCTTCGACGTCCAGTACCCCGCACCGGGATTGCCGGAGCTCGCGTCCGAGATCAGTGACGTGGTCCACCCCACCTGGGTCGGCGCCGACATCGACAGCTGGGGCATCGACCACGGCACCTGGTCCGTGCTCGTCCACGCGTTCCCCAAGGCCTCCATCCCCGTCGTTCAGCTCAGCATCAACGCCGACAAGCCTCTCGACTACCACCTCGAGCTCGGTGCCAGGCTGGCACCGCTGCGCGAAAGCGGAGTCCTGGTCATCGCCAGCGGCAACGTGGTCCACAACCTGCGCGGCATGCGGTGGGATCTGGCCGACGACGGCTACGAGTGGGCTCAGCGCTTCGATGAGGCCGCGAAGGAACGCATGTTGACGAACCCCACGGACTTCGCAGCGCTCGACGCCCACCACGACTACGGGCACGCAGTCCCCACCCCGGACCACTTCATCCCCGCTCTCTACCTCGCCGGCCTGGCCGGCGCCGCCGGCGAGGGCGACGCCGACACCCGCGTGCTGGTCGACGGCTACGCCTACGGCTCCCTGTCGATGACGGCATACACCCTCGGCATGGCATGCCCGCAGAGCGACGGCATCGGCGGATCACCGCAGCCGCCGTCCACCTTCCCGCCCGACGAGTCCAACATCTGAGGAATCGGTCCCGGGGGCTATTGCAACCGTGGGGTGTCGTAGGTCCCGACGACCTGGCCGTCACGCATCTCGAGACCCATGAACTCGTCGGTGGGTCCGGTGTAGTAGTAGAAGCGCAGGACGGTGCCGTCCGGGTCGGGTACGTCCAGGCGCGGCCCGGCGCCCGTCTCGTAGACGCCGCTGTGCGCGACGCCCAGCCGGTCACATCGGGCGACCAGGTCCTCAAGCACGGACCGCGAGGCGGGCACGAACGCGAACACATCGAAGCCGTCGAGGACGGGCCGGCTGGCGCAGGCCGCGCGATCCCGCAGGGCGATGTTGAACCGGCCCTGCGGATCGATCAGGCCGGCGCCGCACAGCACGCCGTCCTCGACGAATTCGGTCCAGAGCCGCAGGTCGAGGAGCCGGCGGTACCAGGCCACGCTGCGGGCAAGGTCGGTGACCGGCAGCTTGACCTGCGCGATCCGGTCCAGCCCGGCGATCCCGATAGGCGCAGCAATCATCGGCTCCCCCAACTGCGCCGCGAAGGCCGGCGTCGTCAAACAGGCAGATTTCGGTCATCCTAGGGGTCCGCCCACCACGCCGCATCGTCGGCGACTCGAGCCGGCAGCGCCGATCGCCGAGCAGATCTGGGCGAGATGACCTGACTGTTGAGCGTCGACCTGGTGCGCTCGTAGTCGCGTCGTAGGGGTGTCTAGAGCCCTCGTAGCCGAGTCGTAGGGCGGTCGTAGCACGGCACGACACGGTGATGCGGTCGCGCCGGTCGCTTCCATCACGGATCTGTCGGCAGTCCGTTGGCAGGGCCGCCGGCAAGCTGCGCACGACGCGCGGGCGACACCGTCACATTCGTTCGTGAAGGAAGGACCGTGAGATGACGCATCCCATGTTCAGGCGCGCTGCCGCGACATCCATGGCGACGGGCGCTCTGCTTCTCCTCGGATCCGGCCTGGCTTCGGCCCAACCGACGACGATCGCCGCGCGTCCGGCGACGACCGCCGCCGTGGCAGCTCCGGCGGCCGCCGAGGTGACGGTCCCCGTGGCCGCCCCGGCGCAGGGGACTGTCAACAGCACCTTCAACTTCTGCAACAACACCGGCGGGAGGATCGCGTGCTTCTCCGCCCACCTGCACTACGTCAACCTCACCCATTTCCAGTTGTCCAACGTCGTGCTGAAGGACACGCTGGCTGACCAGAGGTCGGTCTACGCCGACGTGTACACGCAGGCCGGGAAGATCGGCACGACATTCGCCAACCACAACGGGGTCGGGTCCCAGCGGAGCTGGACCGGGCCGATCAACTACTCGCGCGTCGGTGGCGTGACGTACGTTCACATCAAGCTCTGGGCCTCCAACAACGTGTTCCCGCCCAGCACGGCCGCGTGGAGCAAGCTGCACTACAACCCCTACTTCTGATCGGCCGCCCTAAGGCACGGATGAGATCCCGTCCGGCAGTCGCAGCGGGCGGGATCTCATCCGGCGTCAGCGGACCGAGAAGGGGTACTGCGCTTCGGGCGAAAGGCTGCCCGAGCTCGTCCTTACCCACACCGACACGACGTGCCGCCCTGGCCTCGGGACCGTGATGCGAACGGTGGCCGGCCCGCCGGAGGCGATGAACTGCCCGGTGGTCTGGTTGTCCAGGCTGTACTCGAAGCCCGCGAGATCGGCCGTGCCGACCACGGGCCTGAACACGAACGTGCCGGTGCTTCCGGCGCGGCCGTGCGGCCGGCCGTCATCGGGGTAGTCCGGAGAGGACACCGCCGCGGGACCAGGCACGACGTAGCTCGGCGGGCACATGGGCACGTTGGACACCGGCCGGCCCGGTTCGGCCTGGGAGACCACGGTGGCGGGGAGGAACGCCCACGCCTGGGCGTAGCCATAGCGGTTGGGACGGTTGGGTGCGTCGCCCTCGGTGTAGAACCACCAGTCGCTTCTCCGGCCCTGCACGACCGGGTTCGCCCGTCCCTTCAGCTGGCAGATCACCCAGACGTCGGGAGCCCACTTCATGATCGACACCACCTCTAGCGGTGCGTCATCCCTGGGGTTCGCATAGACGGCCTGATTCACGGTCGTGCTGCAGTGGTAGACCTCGCTGAACGCGCGGTTGGTGTAATCCGTGACGTTCATCGGGCCCGCCGGACATTCCGCGGGGGGGTTCTCGTTGGCCTGCGCACCGGGCGGCCGCATACCCCGTTCGAACGCGAGCGCCGTCACCGCGATCCCGGCCACGATCAGCACCGCGACGCCGACGGCCAGCTTTCGCGCACGGCGGCGGGGGGGAACCACCGGGGGCGCGGCCGGCGGCAGCGGCGGCGGCGCACCGACGGTGTCGCCGCCAGCGACAGCGGGCGGCGCGGGCGTCCTGGGAGCGAACGCGAGCGACGGCTCGTCGCGAAGCATTGCCTGCTCCAGTTCCTGCAGGGTCCGGCCGGGGTCCAGACCCAGCTCCTCGGCCAGGGTGCGCCGAGCATTGCGGCACACCTCGAGCGCGTCCGCCCGCCGGCCGCTGCGGTACAGGGCGAGCATGAGAGCGGCCTGCAGCCGCTCCTGGTAGGGGTGCTCCGCCACCAGCGCCCCGAGCTCACCGACGACCTCGGTGTGGTGTCCCAGCGCCAGATCGGCCTCGACCGTCTCCTCGGTCACCACCAGGCGCAGCTCCTCCAGCCGCGCCGCCTCCGTGTCGACGAACGGAGCCTCGATCCCGTCCAGCGCCGGTCCGCGCCACAGCTCCAGCGCCTCCCGGTACGAGGCCACCGCCTGTTCCAGCCGTCCTGCGCCCGCATCGACGCGCGCGGCGGCGACCCGCTTCTCGAACACGAACAGGTCCACGCCGCCCGGGTCCACCGTGAGCAGGTAGCCCTCCGGTCGCGTCTCGATCGCCGGGCCGCCCTCCGCGGGATCCGGAAGCTCCTGACGTAAGGCGCTGATCAGTGAATGAACCTGCGCCCGTGCGGACGGCGGCCCGTCCTCGCCCCACAGGGAGTCGATCACCCGGCTGGTCGAGACGACCCGGTTGGCGTGAACGACCAGCAGTGCCAGCAGCGCCCGCCGCCGCGGCCCCGCGATGGTGAGAGGTCCGGCATCCGCTTCGACCTCCAAGCCCCCGAGGACTCCGAATCGCACGTGCGCCATTCCGTTCCTCCCCACTGCCCGCGCGGGGGTCCCCACCTGCCTGAGGTCCACCAATTTCAAGGGAACGGTGTTTGTGTTGTTTGTCCTTCAGAGTCCGAATACGGTATCTGAATACGCCACATCACATATCCGGGGGTCCCCTTGATGGCCTGCCACGCCAGCGGTGCGGAGACGGCCTCCCGGGCCCGCTCCGGCATCGAGCCAGGTCAGGCCTGCGATTCGGCTCGATGAGTTGGACGGAGGCCGAGCCAGTAGGGCGACGAGGAGCCGCCGGTGCGCCAGGGCGCCGCGACCCGACCGCGTGCCGATCGAGGACGCCGGGCGGTCCGATCATCACCGCACGGGGCCGTCGCCCTGCTCCGTGATCTGCCCTTCGGGCAAGTCGTAGAACTGGTCCAGGACGGCCCGGGCAGCGGGGTCGTCGATGGTCGTTGCGTCCCAGAGCACCTGCGTACCAGCGACGGTGACGCTGTTCGTCATGAAGGCGCAACAGGCGTTCTCCCTCGCGGCGAGGTCTCGGGCCCACGCCTCGACACCCGGGTCCGCGCGCAGCCTCCACCTCACGCCGGCGGCCGTGCGTTCGCGGGAGACGAACGCGGCCTCGAAGAGCCGCGCGTACTCGGCGAGGCGCTGCTGCGGAGTGTCGGGCGCACCGGTCATGTCGCATGCCACCGCCGGAGCGGTCTGAGAGTCGGTCAACACGCTGCTCCTGTGGTCTGCCTGCCTGCCGGCGAACGCGGCGATCGTAAACTCTGGACCATGGTCCAGAGTCAAGAGTCAGGTCTGAAGATCGGGGTCGTGGCGGCCATGGCGGGGGTCAGCATCGACACCGTCCGCTACTACGAACGCCGCGGCGTCCTGCCCCCGGCGGACCGGCTGCCCTCGGGGTTCCGCCTCTACCCCGAGACGACCGTGGCCCGGATCGGCCTCGCGCGACATCTTCAGAGCCTCGGCATGACCCTGGACGAGGTCGCCGATGCGTTGCGGGCGCACCAGGGGGGCGAGGCCACCTGTGCCTCCGAGCGGTGGCGGTTGGAGGCGGCACGGGACCGGGTCGACGAGCGGCTGGCCGAACTCCGGAGGACCCGGCGGGCCATCGACGCCGCGCTCAAACACTGCACCGCCGGGCGCTGTGAGCTGACTGCCTGAGCCTTTGCCGCGTCGGAGCGAGGTCCCGTAGCCCGCGCAGGGAGCAGAATGCCGCCATGACCGGCGAACCTCAGGAAGGGGGCGAGGCCCGGCGGTTGCGCTGGTGTCGATCGCCCTCGGGCTGATCGGAGCCCTGGTCGGGTACCTCATCTTCACGGTCGGTCTCGGCATCGGTGACACCGACATCTTCGACTGGGGCGGCGTCTTCAGCGCCCTGATCGGCACGCTGATTGTGATTCCGCTCGCCACGTGGGTCCTGCGGCGCAGCGGGAGATCCCCGGGCTGACACACGTCGCCGGGCCGGCCGCTGGTGCCGGCCCGGCGACATCTTTGCGACTACTGATCCGCGAGCGACCACGACATACTCGGCAGCGTGCCGATGACCTCACCCGTCGACGGATTCAGGCTCGCGTACGAGCGTATCGGCGGCGGCGTCCCCGTGGTCCTGCTGCACGGGTGGCCGGGCGACCGGAGTGACTATCGCGATGTCGTCCCGCTGCTGTCACCCGCGGCCGACGTCGTCGTGCCGGACCTGCGCGGGTTCGGCGAGTCCGACAAGCACCGGGCCGACCCGGCCGCTCAGTACAACGCCGACGCGCAGGCGCGCAGCGTGATCGGGATGATCACCGAGCTCGGGCTGGACCGGCCCGTGCTCGGCGGGTACGACATCGGCAGCCGCGTCGCCCAGACCGTCGCCCGCGACAGGCCCGACCTGGTGCGCGGCCTGGTCGTCTCGCCTCCCCTGCCGGGGATCGGCGACCGGATCCTCGACCCGCGCGCCCAGCAGCAGTTCTGGTACCAGTCCTTCCACCAGCTCGACCTCGCCGAGCAGCTCGTCGACGGACGCCCGGACGCCGTGCGGGCCTACCTGCGCCACTTCTGGACCCACTGGTCGGGGCCGGACTACCAGGTGACCGAGGACGCGCTGGACCACCTCGTCTCGGCCTATGCCGCACCCGGCGCGTTCGTCGCCTCGATCGGCTGGTACCGCGCCGGCGCGGGCGCCGTCGCGAGGTCGCTGGCCGAGCGCGCGCCGCGGCCGGAGGACCGGATCGCCGTGCCGACGACCGTCCTGTGGCCCGAGTACGATCCGCTGTTCGTCCGGGAGTGGTCCGACCGGCTCGGGGAGTTCTACAGCGACGTCACGCTGACCTTCGTCGACGGCGCCGGCCACTACACGCCGCTGGAGTGCCCGCAGGAGTTCGCCGCGGCGCTGACCGCCGCCGCCCTGACCGCCACGGCCTAGCCTCCGCGCTCAGTCGCCGCCGACCATCGGCTCGAGCTCGGCGATGGCCGCCTGCTGCTGCGCGAGCAGGTCCTTCAGGTGGTCCAGCCTGCGCCGAGTGTCATCGACGGCGGGCGCCTGCTCGGCGGGGGCCTCCGTCGAGGGGGAGAGGAAGAAGTTCGCCAGGTAGCCGGTGAAGGTGCCGAAGATGGCGACCCCGATCACGATGATGATGCTGCCCAACTCCCGGCCGTGCGTGGTGACGGGGTAGACGTCTCCGTAGCCCACCGTCGACATCGTGGCGATCACGTACCACAAGGCGTCCGACGCGGTGGTGATGTTCGCATCCGGGGCACTCCCCTCCAGGGCCAGCATCCCCAGGCTGCCGAACTC
>JBKPQU010000200.1:0-5815 GCA_046734255.1 Actinomycetota bacterium | reverse complement strand
AGCCTGCCCGCCCGCATGACGCCGACCCGGTCGGCGATGCCGAGCGCCTCCTCCTGGTCGTGGGTGACGAACAGGGTCGTGGCCCCGACCTCGGTCTGGATCCGGCGGATCTCGTCCCGGAGCTGGGCGCGGACCTTCGCGTCGAGCGCCGACAGCGGCTCGTCGAGCAGCAGCACCGCGGGGTTGATCGCCAACGCCCTGGCGAGCGCCACGCGCTGCTGCTGGCCCCCGGACAACTGGTGCGGGAACCGGTTCGCCTGCTCCGCGAGGCCGACGAGCTCGAGGAGCTCCCGGGCCCGCGCGCGGCGCCGCGCGGCGGGCACCCGGCGGGTCGCGAGCCGCAGCCCGTACCCGACGTTCTCCAGGGCCGACAGGTGCGGGAAAAGGCTGTAAGCCTGGAAGACCATGCCCATGTCGCGCTTGTTCGCGGGCAGGTGCGTGATGTCGCGGCCGTGGACGACGACGCGGCCGCCGTCGAGGTCTTCCAGGCCTGCGAGGGCGCGCAGCGCCGTCGTCTTGCCGCAACCCGACGGGCCGAGCAGCGCCACGAGCTCGCCGCGCGCGATGTCCATCGTCAGGCCGTCGAGCGCCACCGCGGACCCGAACGAGCGCCGCAGGTCGATGAGCTCGACGGCGTTCCCGCTGTCGGCGTCGGGGGTACGGGCCGCGGTCACGCGATCCCTCCTTGCGGAAGTGCGGGGTCCGGACCGTCGTCCGGCGGACGGGAACGCGACTCCCCCGTCGGCAGCGCGACGAGGAGGACGAACGCGAACAGCAGCGCCGCCAGCGAGACCGCGACGCTCACCTGCGCGTCGCGCTTGCCGAGCAGGTTGATGACGACCTGCAGGGTCTCGAAGTTCAGCAGCGAGGCGATGGTGAACTCGCCGAGCACCAGCGCGATCGAGATGACGGCGGCGGACGCGATGCCGATCCGGATGTTCGGGACGAGCACCTCGACGATCGTGCGCGGCCAGGACGCGCCGAGGGTGCGCGCCGCCTCGGCGATCGTCTTCACGTCGACCGACCGCAGGGAGGCGTCGATCGCCCGGTAGGCGTAGGGCAGCACGAGGACGACGTAGACGAAGGTCAGGGTCAGCGGCGAGTCGCCGAACAGATAAGTCACCCACGCGTAGATCGGCGCCATCCCGACCACGAGCACGATGGCCGGGATCGTCAGCGGCAGCAGGCAGAGCACCTCGAGCGGACGGCGCAGCAGGGGCAGCCGCAGGTGCACCCAGATCATCGTCGGCACGAGGAGCACGAGGACGCCGAGGACCGAGAGGACGGCCAGCTCGAGCGAGGTGATGATGCCGCTCACGAGGTCCGGGTAGGTGGTGATCGTCTGCCAGGGCTCGACGGTGCGGGCGCCGTCCGGCAGCCGCGTGGAGAAGTCCGCCATCGAGACCAGCGGCAGCAGGAGGTAGCCGCCGATGAGCGCCAGCACCGTCCACCGCCACACCCGGGTCCCCCACGAGCTGCGATGCCGGGCTCCGGTCACCGCGACCATCGGCCTGCCCTTCGCTGGAGCACGGAGTACACCGCCATGACGACCGCGACGACGAGGATCATCCCCAGCGCGAGGGCCTTCCCGATGTCGGCGTTGCCGAGCGCGACCTCGCTGGAGAGCGCACCGCGGATCTGCAACGGCACGATCGGCGAACCCTGGCTGATGAGTGCGGCCGCGGTCGCGTAGGCCGAGAAGGCGTTGGCGAACAACAGCAGCAGCGCGCCGAGGAAGCTCGGCCACAGCACCGGCGCCGCCACGAGCCGCCAGTACTCCGACGTCGTGCCGCCGAGGCTGTCGGACGCCTCCCGCCACTGCGGCCGCAGCCCCTCGACGGCGGGCAGGAACACGATGAGCATCAACGGGATCTGGAAGAACGTGTAGACGACGGCGAGGCCGCCGAGGCCGTACAGCCACGTGCCCTGGGCGAGCACGCTGTCCGGAGCGAGCTTCGCCAGCAGCAGCGTCGCGAGGCCGTTGAAGCCGAACGTCGCGAGGAACGCGAAGGCGAGCATGACGCCGCCGAACTGGGCCAGCACCCCGCACGCGGCGAGCACGCCGCGGCGCAGCCACCCCGACCGCGAGCCGACCGAGACCGCCCACGACAGCAGCGCCCCGAGGACCGCGCCCGCCACCGCGGTGATCGCGGACAGCCGGATCGACGCGCCGAAGGCGTCGACGAACGCCTGCTGGGTGACCACCGCCCGCACGGCGTCCGTCGACGGATGTCCGGCCGCGTCGATGAACGCGCCCGTCACGACGATGTAGGCGGGCCACAGCAGGAAGACGGTCACGAAGGTGGCGAACGGCGCGAAGCTGAGGTACTCCGCGGCCCGCCGCCAGCGCACCCCCCGCCGGAAGGTGCCCCGACCCACCGGGGCACCTTCCGCCCGTTCGGCGATCGATGACGCCATCGGCCCGTCAGCCGCCCACCGCGGCCTTCCAGGTGGAGTTCAGCACGTCCGTGCCCTTCTTCACCTGGTCCGCGTTGGAGACGATCGGCGAGCCGGTGACCGGTGGCAGCTTCGCGAACGCCGCCGTGTCGAGCGTGTTCGCCGACTTCATCTGGTCGGCGAGGACCGGGCGGGCGCCACCGCGGAGGAACTCGTTCTGGCCGTCGGGCGAGTAGAGGTACTCCTGCCACAGCCGGGCGCAGGCCGGGTGCGGGGCGCCCGCGTTGATGGCCTGGTAGTAGTAGCCGCCGACGACGGCGTTGTCCGGCACGTAGATCTTCCAGTCGATGCCCTTGGCCTTGAGCTTGTCGACCTGCGCGGCCTGCAGGTAGTCCCAGTCGAAGACGACGGGGGTCTGCCCGGACTCGATCGTCGCCGGGGTGGGGTCGACCGGCAGGAAGTTGCCCGCGGCCGCGAGCTTCTTGAAGTAGTCCACCCCCGGCGCGATGTCGTCGGCGGAACCGCCGTTCGCGATCGACGCCATGAGCACGCCGTTGTAGCCCGCGGACGCCTGCGTCGGGTCGCCGTTGAGCGCGATCTTGCCCTTGTACTCGGGCTTGAGCAGGTCGGCGAGGCTCGCGACCGCGGGCACCTTCTTGGCGTCGTAACCGACCGACATGTAGCCGCCGTAGTCGTTCACCCAGACGCCGGACGCGTCCTTGAACGGTGCCGGGATCTGGTCGAAGGCGGTGACCTTGTAGGGCGCGTACATGCCGGTGTTCGCCAGCGCGACGCCCTGGCCGAGGTCGAAGACGTCGGGGGCCCGATCGGTGCCCGCGAGCTGCTTCGCGGCGTTGATCTCGTCCTGACTGTTGGCGTCCGGCTGGGCCGACTCGACGGTGACGCCGTACTTGGCCTTGAAGGCGTCGATGATCTTGCCGTAGTTCGCCCAGTCCGGCGGCAGCGCGATGACGTTGAGCTTGCCCTCGGTCTTGCAGGCCGACTCGAGGCCGCTCATGCCACCGAGCGCCGCGGCGTCCTTTGCGGTCTTGGCGTCGGCGCCCCCGCTCGGCGCGCTGCTGCTGGGCGGCGCGGGGGCACCGCAGCCTGCTAGCGCAACCAGTGTGGCGACGGCCAGGCTCGCAGCGGCGACGACGGGCTTCCTGCGCAAGGGGACCTCCGGGGGACGGGTCGGTGCACGCCGCCGGTCGGCGGCTTGACGATCACGGGCTGGTGCGCGTCGACACGGCCGGGTCCGACGTCGGCGGCCGGGCGCGCGTGCCGTCGACTGCGTTGGGATCGCTCGCGCAGCCCCGTCGTCCGGCCACCGACATCAGGCGGGACGGCCGCTGACACGCGCATGAGCCCCCTTGCCGCTACCGCGCAACGACTGCTGCGTGTTGCGAACGATGTTGGCCGGCCGTACCGGCAATCACAAGGTCCCTTCATCAGATCGCAACGTGGCCGCCGACCGCGGTGTGAACGTCCGCTGCGCGGCGCGCCAGTCATCCTTCGGGGCTCCGCGGCGGCTCGAGCGCGTCGAGGGCGGCGCGCATGGCGGCGAGCACGCGCAGGGTGGTGTCGATGTCCTCGTCGGTCAGCCCACCCGGCGTCCGCCCCTCCCCGTCCTGGGGTCGGCCGACCCACCCGCGCCGACCGTTCGCGGTGCGACACGGCGGCGGAGCAACCGCCCCTAGCGCCCGGGGTCGGGCGTCGTCGCGGCCATCCGCTCGGCCATCTCGGCGGCGTGGCGGCGGTTGGTCACGCCGAGCTTGGCGAGCACGGCCGAGACGTGGTGGTCCACGGTCCGCACCGACACGACGAGCCGCTCGGCGATCTCGGCGTTGGACATCCCCGCACCGACCATCGCGAGGATCTCCGCCTGCCGGGCGGTCAACCCGGCGACGTGCGCGGCGGTCGTCGGGCGCGGTCCGCGGGGCACCCGGGCGAACCCGCGGCGGCGCAGTTGCCTCCGCAGGTGGTCGCCTGCACGGGTGGCGCCCAGCTCGTCGAGGATCTGCAGTGCCGCAGCCGCCGCGTCCTCGTCGCCCGCGGCGAGCGCTTCGGCCTGCAGGTACCGCCCGCCGCGGCGGCCCCACTCCGCCGCGGCTGCCGCCCACGCGCCGGTGATCATCATGCGGAACGGCTCGGCGGTGTTCGCGGGCAGCTCGTCGGTGCCGCCCGCCTTCCACAGCCGGTAGGCCAGCCGTCCGACGACGAACGGTGGCCCGTGGGACCCACCTGCGACGGCGATCCCGCGACGGGCCTCCTCCTGGGCGCGGTCGGCATCGCCCGCCCACAGGAAGTACTCCGACCGCGCGTCGACGACCGGGCTCACCCATTGCGCGTCGCCGACCCGGTCGGCCTGCCGCGCGGCCTCGTCCAGGCTGGTCACGGCCTCGGGGTCGCCGCGCGCTGCCTGGATGCGGCCCCGCACGGTGAACGGCAGCACGGCGTTGACCCCGCGCGGGCCGGAGCGGGCCAGCGCGGTGTCGGCGTCGGCGAGCGCGCCGCTCCAGTCGCCGCGTTCGAGGCGCAGCTTGGCCCGCTGGCCGAGCAGCCAGGCGTACCCCGCGTCGAGGTCGTGCTGCTCGGCGAACGCCAGCGCCCGGTCGAGCAACGGCACGGCGGTGTCGTACCGGGCGAGGTCGTCGGACACGATGCAGGCGAGGTTGCCCAGCGCCCGGTGGGCGTGGTCGAAGAGCCCACGCTCGACCGCACGTCGGTGGGCCTGCTCCAGCGCGTCGGCGGCCGCGGGGTCCTCCTGGTAGAGCCGGGCGGCGTTCACGATGGTCGCGGCGTGGATGGCGATCTCGTCGTCGTCGAGCTGCTCGGCGAGGGCCTGGGCCCGCTCGCCCCAGGCCACCGCCTCGTGGAGCTCGTAGGTGTGCACGTGACGGTGGGCCAGGTTGCCGTAGGCCAGCGCGAGCGACCGACCGGGAGCACCTGCTTCCAGCACCGCGACCGCACGGGTCGCGGCGTCGCGTGACTGCCGCGCGTCCGCGGTCCACCACGCCAGCCGGGAGATCAGCCGGAGGTCCTCGCTGATCTTCTCCGGCTCGCCCAGCTCCTCCCGCAGCGCCAACGCCGTCTGCGCCGCGTGCAGCCCTTCCTCGGGGCGCCCGGCCAGCAGCGCCTCGGTGGCGTAGCTCTCCAGCAGCTCAGCCCGCTCCGGGTCGGGTAGCCGATCGGCCACGGCGGCTGCGGCCCGCAGGTGCGCCACCGCTTCCCGGTGGGCCGCGTTGCGGGCGGCGGCGGCGCCCGCGATCCGCCCGTAGTGCAGCACGGCGTCGTCGTCGCCCG
Source organism: Actinomycetota bacterium (assembly GCA_046734255.1). Taxonomy (GTDB): domain Bacteria; phylum Actinomycetota; class Actinomycetes; order Actinomycetales; family Kineosporiaceae; genus JBKPQU01. The sequence goes on along the minus strand of JBKPQU010000200.1, from coordinate 115 downwards.
CCGCGCGCGCGTGGTGCACCAACCGGCCGGGGTCCACCTCCGGGGCGTCGACCAGACACTGCAACACCCGTCGGTGCAGCATCACCCGGCGCATCGGTGACAGCGACTCCTCCAC
>JBKPQU010000199.1:0-14234 GCA_046734255.1 Actinomycetota bacterium | reverse complement strand
CCACGTCGCCGCCCCCGCAGTCGCTCGCGGAGGACGAGGTGCAGCCGCGGCTGGACGGTCCCGCCGCGGCACTGCCGGACGGTCTCGTGGTGGCCGTGGGCGGGCCGAAGCCGACCGTCGCGGGCCGCGGCACGGGCCCGGCCTTCGCGCTCGACCGGCTGCCGCTGGAGGAGGGGGAGGCGGTGGCGAGCGTGACATCCTTGCCCGCCGGGCTGCTGGTCGTCGTGCAGACACCGTTCCTGACCGCGGCGAACCACCGCTCGAAGATCTACCTGGTCAGCGCCCACCGCGCGGTCATGCTGACGCAGGCCGACGAGGTGGTGGTCGGTCACCGCCGGGATCGGCTCCTCGCGTTGCGGTCCGGGTACGGATGGGAGGGCCCTGGAACCCTGCTGCAGGTGTCCTGGACGGGCCGCATGCTCGCCAGGCACGCGACGCCCGAGGGACTCAGCCTCCAGGCCGACACCCCACAGGGGCTGCTGGTCACGATCAGCCCCCGCGCCGAGCAGCCGAGCCGGCTGCAACTGATCGACCCGCGCACGACGAAGGTGATCAAGCAGCTCGGACCGGTCGAGTACGTCGTGGCCGCCACGTCGACGCAGGCCGCCTGGACCTCCTACCGATGCGTCGAGCACTGCGCCCTGACGGTGCTGGACCTGCCGACCGGGCTCCGCCACGCCATCCCCATGCCGCCCGACTTCTACCCCGGCCATGCCGCCTTCAGCCCCGACGGGCGGCGTCTGGCCATCGCCTACTACGGGCTCCATCCGCAGCAGGCGGGCGGACCGGCACCAGGTTTCGTCGAGGTCCGCGACGTTGCCGGCGCCGGCGTGGTCCGCATCCCCGGCCTTGCCACCGGCATCAAGCAATCCGCGGAGGTGGCCTGGACCCCCGACGGCACCGGCCTCGCCCTCAGCGTCGGCTTCCCCGACACCGACACCCGGCGGGTCGGACTCTGGCCCCTCAGCGGGGGTCCGGTCGGGGTCCTGCCGGGCACCTTCCCCGGTGGCAGTGACCCGTCGGCATTGATCGCTCTGGCGTCTGCGTGAGGAGGCGGGGGCGGCTCGCGATCGTGAGCGCGTCCGCATGACCACGACGCAGGGCCCGGTCACGGACGAGCAGGTACCCGACTACGTCGCGGCGCTGTCGCTGCCGGGCCTGGCCGACATCCACGTGCACTTCCTCCCGGAGTCGTTGCAGCGCAGGGTCTGGGCGTTCTTCGACGACGCGGAGAGGAACTACGGGCTGGCGTGGCCGATCACCTACCGCCTCGACGAGAGCACCCGGCTGGCGATCCTGCGCGGGCTGGGACTCAGAGCCGTTCCCGCGCTCACCTACGCGCACCGGCCCGGGATGGCGCGATGGCTGAACGAGTGGGGTCGGCAGTTCGCCGAGCGGGTCGAGGGCGGCGTGCACTGCGCCACGCTCTATCCCGAACCGGGCGTCGGCGACTACGTCGCCGCGGCGGTGGCCGGCGGTGCGCGCCTGTTCACGGTCCACGTCCAGGTCGGCGGGTTCGCCCCCGACGACCCGCGACTGGACGAGGCATGGGAGGTGCTGGCCGGCGCCGGGATCCCGGTGGTCATCCACTGCGGGTCGGGGCCGCTGGCGGGACCGCACACCGGCCCGAAGCCGATCTCCCGCCTGCTCGCGCGGCACCCGCACCTCGTGCTGGTCATCGCGCACCTCGGCATGCCGGAGTACGACGAGTTCGCCGACCTCGCGGAGCTGCATGCCGGCGTCCACCTCGACACGACCATGTGCGGCACCGACTTCGCCAACCGCGTGGCCCCGCTGCCCGACGCCTACGTCAAGCGGCTGGCGGGTCTGGTCGACAGGGTCGTGCTGGGTTCGGACTTCCCGAGCATCCCCTACCCGTACGCGCACCAGCTCCAGGCACTGGCCCGCCTCGGGCTCGGGGACGAGTGGATGCGCTCGGTGCTGTGGTCCAACGGAGCCAGGCTTCTCGGCCTTGCGCCGTGACCGGCGGGAATCCGGCGACGAATTGGCCCGATATGTGATCAGCGCGGGCATGCACCCGATACGCTGCATTTGCGAGCGTTGGGGGTGGGTTCGGCGCGGCGCCCGGGGGACCCTGCGTCGTTCGCGCCAGGAGCCCTGGGGGTCTTTCATGCGTCGGAAGCTGCGCGCCGTCCTGTTCACTTTCCTGGCCATCGGTATGGGCTGGGCCGGGTCGCCCGCGGCGCGTGCCGCGACCGACGACCTCGGCCCGGGGGCCGCTCCGGCCGCCGCGGTCAGCTCGTGGCCGCAGTTCGCCCGAGCCCCGGATCACCCCAACACGGCCCCGGCGGAGACCGCCTTCACCCCGGACAGCGTGAGCCGGCTCGGCGTCGCCTGGATCGGCCAGTTCGGGGTGTCCACGCTCGGTCAGGGCGGCGCGGCCGTCGTCGGCGGGCTCGCCTACGTCGGCGGCACCGACGGGGTTCTGTCCGTGTTCCGCGTCGCCGACTGCGCCGGCGGATCGTGTACGCCGGCCTGGACCGGCGTGACCGGAGGAGGGATTTTCAACACCCCGGCGGTCGCCGGCGGCCTGGTGCTGGTCGGCTCCACCGATCACTTCGTGTATGCCTTTCCCGCCGCGGGCTGCGGCGCGACGACGTGCCCGCCGCGCTGGCGGGGGCGGATGGCCGACGCGCCGCTGTACTCCTCGATCGCCGTCGCCGGTGGCGTCGCGTACATCGGCGACGCCGGTGGGCGGCTGTACGCCTTCCCGGTCCAGGGTTGCGGGCGGGCCACCTGCACGCCGTCCTGGGTCGGGCGAGCGGGCGCGAACGAGCAGCTGAACACCGCCCCCGCGGTGGCGGGCGGCTTCGTCTACGTCGGGTCGTTCCTGTCCACCCCCGACCTGACCAGCGGGCGCCTGCTGGCCTTCCGCGCGACGGGCTGCGGCTCGGCGGCGTGCCGGCCGACCTGGACGGCGGACCTGCTCGGCCCGAGCGACACCACCCAGGCGCCGCTGGTCTCCGGCGGCGTGGTGTTCGCCAGTTCCTCGACCCGGTTCGGCGTTGACCCCGACACGGGGCTGCACGTGTTCGCCTTCGCGGCGGGTGGCTGCGGCGCGGCGGTGTGCCGGCCGCTGCGCGCGTACGAGACCGGCGACGGCGGCGTCGCGGGAGGGCTGGCGCTGTCCGGCGGGACGCTGTTCGCGAGCCTGCAGGCCAGCCCGGACCCCAACACGATCGGGGTCGTCGCCGCCTATCCGGCCGCGGGCTGCGGCCGGGCCACCTGCCCGCCGCGGTGGACCGGCGTGAACTTCGCCAGCGGCTTCGAGTCACCGCCGGTGGTCACCGGCGGCGTGGTACTGGTCGCCAAGGGACCGGCGTCCGGAGTCCCCGTCGACGCCGCCGTCCTGTCCTACGCGGCGAGGGGGTGCGGTGCGGCGGTGTGCCTGCCGCTGTCCTTCACCCAGCTCGGAACCGCCCAGTTCTACTTCGGTTCGCCGATCGCGGTGGCCGACGGGACCTTGTTCGTGCCCTCGGGCGACACGGCGACGTCCGCGAGCAACCTCTACGCGCTGCGGATCACCGGCCCCTGACGGACGGGTCGGCGAACAGTTCGAGCTGGATGCCGTCCGGGTCACGGAACACCAGCACCGCGGCGCCCGGGATCGAGTTGGCCGGCGCGATCGGAGAGTGGATCACCGACGCGCCGGCCAGCCGTTCCCTCCACGCCTCGAGCTCCTCGTGATCGCCGACCGTGAAGGCCAGGTGATCAAGGCCTACCCGCGTCTCGTCGAACGGCGCCCCGTCGCCGGCCCGGTGCTGGGTCAGCCCGAGCCGGAGGTCCAGGCCGTCGTGCCGGAGGAAGACCTTGCGTCGCGCGCCGTCGGCCGCCTCGAAGTCGCCTACCCGCCGGAAGCCGAGGACGTCCTGGTACCACGTCGCGCTCGCCTCGACGTCCCGGACCGTCAGGCCGAGGTGATGGATTCCTCTGATCATGCAGGCCCCCTCGCCGGTCGTTGCCGACATCTTCCCCGGCCGCTCGCGGGTACGGCGGGACCTCGCCCGCAAGGTCTCACTCGCGCATGCTGGTCACGTGGTCGATCCCGGGCGGCTGGTCCGCCGCCGCACGTTCATCGGTGGGGCAGCGGCGGGCCTGGCGGGCACGGCTGCGGGTCTGTCCGGTTGCGAAGGTCCGGGCAGCGCGCCGCCGCGGTCGCGGGGGCGGCTGGACGACGTCAAGCACGTGGTCGTCCTCATGCAGGAGAACCGCTCCTTCGATCACTACTTCGGCACGATGCGCGGCGTGCGCGGCCTGTCCGACCGCGCCGCACTGCGGTTCGCGAACGGTCGCGACGTCTTCCACCAGCCGGACCCGCAGCGCCCCGACGGCGGTTATCTGCTGCCGTTCCACGTCGACACGGGCCGGGTCGACGGCCAGGACCTCGGCGACCTCGACCACAGCTGGGACGGCACCCACCTGGCCTGGAACGGCGGGCACAACGACGGGTGGATCCCCGCCAAGACCGCGCTGACCATGTCCTTCTTCACGCGGGCTGACGTGCCGTTCCACCGCGCGTTGGCGGAGGCGTTCACCGTCTGCGACAACTACTTCTGCTCGGTCCAGGGTCCGACCACACCGAACCGCCTGTACCTGTGGACGGGGACGATCGATCCGGACGGCGTCGCCGGTGGCCCGGTGATCGCCAATCCGGGCCACTACCGGCCGGTGTACCGCTGGACGACCTACCCGGAGCGGCTGCAGGCGGCCGGCATCTCCTGGCAGGTCTATGCCAACCAGGAGCTCGAGGAGGACAGCGAGCATCCACTGTCGGGCGATGCCGGCGACAACTCGTTGTGGTTGTTCGAGGCCTACCACGACTCGATGAAGGCCCCGCGGCCCAGGGCGCGTGAGCTGGCCCGGCGCGGTGGCCTTCATCCCACCTGGCTTCCGAACTCGGGCCGGGGCAAGGACGTCGATCACGTGCTGGCCCAGTTCATCGGCGACTGCCGCGCCGGAGCGCTGCCAGCCGTGTCGTGGCTGGTCGCGCCGGACGGGTATTCCGAGCACCCCGCGTCCCGGCCGGTGGACGGCGCGGCGTACACCGACGCTGTGCTGAGCGCGGTGTGGCACAACCCGGACCTGCGCGAGTCGACGGTCGTGCTGATCAACTTCGACGAGAACGACGGGTTCTTCGACCACGTCATCCCGCCCGTCGCCCCACCCGGCACGCCGCAGGAGTACGTCAACGGCCGCCCGATCGGGCTGGGTCCGCGCGTGCCGATGACCGTGATCTCGCCGTGGAGCCGCGGGGGCTGGGTCAACTCGCAGGTCTTCGACCACACCTCTGTGATCCGGTTCCTGGAGGCGTGGACCGGCGTCCGCGAGCCGAACATCTCGGCGTGGCGGCGGGCCATCTGCGGAGACCTGACGACGTGCTTCGACTTCCAGCGGCCGAACGCCAGCATCCCGGCGCTTCCCGACACCGCGAGGCTGCGGGCCGAGGCGGACCGCAGCCAGGCCAAGCTGCCTCCGCCGATCGCGCCGCCGCCCGGGCAGCAGTCGCCGCCCGTCCAGGAGCCAGGGGCCCGCCCGGCGCGGTCGATTCCCTACCAGCCGATGGCCGACCTGGCGATCTCGGGCGACCACGTGACCGTCGGGATGGCCAACGATGGGGCGGCCGCGGTGCAACTGGCGGCGTTCTGGCACAGATCTTCTTCCGAACTCGCCTCCGCACGCTTCGACGTGGCCGCCGGGGGGACGGCAACGGCTTCCCTGCCGTTGGCGTCACCCGATGGCACCTACGTCGTGGCCGTCCACGGACCCAACGGATTCCTGCGCCGGGCGGCGGGAGACGGCGCTACCACGGCCATCGGGCTGGAGGCCTCGCTGCACGTCGTCCGCGGCCGCCACCCGACCCTCAGCCTGGTGCTCAGCAACCACGGCGCCGCGCCGCTGGCGGCCCGCGTCACCGGAGTGCCCGGCGCCGACGCGCGATCCATCGCGCTGGTACCCAGCGGGCGACGGACGATCGCCCTCGATCCGCTGGCGGACGCGCGCGGCTGGTACGACATCGCCGTCACCCTGGACGGCGCGCCCACCTACAGCCGCACCTTCGCCGGCAAGGTAGAGGAGCGGCCGTCCTGACCGGCGTCCGCTGCCGTCAAGCGGGCACTCGGGTGGCGAACCCTTCGTAGTCGACCACCAGGCCGTCCGAATCGACGGTGAGCATGAAGGATCCGTGGGTAGGGTCGCCGTACTCCCAGGCCTGGCCGACATCCACCGGGCCGAGCCGCCGGTACGTCTGCTCGACCCGCGTCACGCCCAGCGCCGGGACGTCGATCCACGCGACCGGGCAGGTGACGCTGTCGCCGGTGCGCAGGTCCTCGAGCCGGCGGATGGGGAAGGTGTTGGTCAGCGGGGTGGCGGCGATGTCGACGTCGAGGCATCCGTCGAGGCTCTTCCGGGGCTCGCCGTCGACGTACCAGCGTCGATGCTCGTCGGCGGTCAGGCGCAGCGTGCGTTCGCCGGTATCGCTCACCGCGCGTACGTCTACCTCGCGGGTGACCCAATCGCGGTCGAGGAGAACCCGGAAGTAGCAGGCCAGCAACTCGACCGGTCCGGCCACGACCTCGCAGCCCTGGAACAGCCGATGGCCGTCCACGGTGGCCATCCGGGCGATGCTGTGACCGCGGTTTCCGTCCGCCCGCTGCCACGCGACGGTGCGCACCATCCCGAGAGCCTAGGCGTGCGTGCATCTCCGCGCGTCATCGATGCCGGCATCGGGGTGGAGGTCGGGGGTGCTCACGCCCGGACCAGCGTGGTCTCGGCGGCATGACGGGCACGGAGGTTCGCGTCCCAGTCGCCGCTGCAATAGATGGTCATCTCCGAGATGCGGCCGTCGCGGACCTCACACAGGAGGATCTTGCGATCGGTGATGAGCTCGCCGTCCTCCTCGTGGCGCCCGAGCAGTTCGGTGACGAACCCGGTCACGGTCGGGACAGTCCGCGCGACCGTGGTCTCGACGCCGTCGGGCGCGTAGCCCTTCAGCCACACGGCGACGGCGTCCCTCCCCTGGAGCTGGAACCGCCAGAGCGGCGGGTGCCCGTCGAGGAACAGATCCTCGGTGAACACGTCGCCGACGTCGGCTGTGCGAAACACGTCGGCCAGGCGCTCGCTCAGCTCCTGGGCCTCATCGTCGGAGAGGACGGTCGTGTCGAGGTCGCTCATCTGGGCCTCCTTGGCGGTGACGGCGTGAGGCGACCGTATGGAAACGAGCAACGACCGCACATCGGAAGAGTTGTGTGTTGTTCCGGCCGACGCTTCAGCAGAACGACTGATGCACCGTCGGCCGAGATTCGGTGATTCGCCCGACGCATCGGGGAACAACGGGCTCGTACGGTCCGACGTAGACCGACCTTCTGGAGGTACGGATGAGCGAGAACCCGAACGTGGCCACCGTGAACGCGATGACCGCTGCGATCATCGACCAGGACCACGACGCGCTGGCGAGGATCTTTGCCGATGACTTCGTGCTGCACATGCGGGGACCGGTCCCACCGGCCGGCGATCACAAGGGTGTCGGCGGGCTGCTCGAGGCGATCGGCTCCCTGTTCGAGCTGACTCAGGGCCAGATCGACCTCGACCAGCAGTTCTGCATCGGCGCCGACGGCTGGGCCGCCGAGTGGGAGCACGCGACGCTCAAGCGCAAGGGCAGGACCATGGAGTCACGGGACGCGTTCGTGTACCGCTTCGAGGGCGACCGCATCGTCGAGATGTGGATGTTCTTCGGGGTGCTCCCTGAGACCGCAGAGGCGTTCTTCGCCTGACCGGCACTGAACCGGTGCCGAACGAGGAGACTGTCGGCATGGAGCGCGTTCTCGCGGACGCTCGGGCCGCCTGTGCCGACCGGCGCTGGGGGGACGCCCGGCGCCAGTTCGCCGCCCTGCCGGTCGACGACCTCGAAATCGACGACCTCGATGCTTTCGCCACGGCGGCGTACCTCACCGGGCACGACGAGGACGGCTTCGTGCTGTGGGTGGCCGCCCACCAGCGGTGCATCGATGAGGGGTCGATCCACCGCGCCGCGCACTTCGGGATGCAGCTGGCGGCGTGCCTCTCGTTCAAGGGTGACCTGCCCCGATGCCGGGGCTGGGTCGACCGGACGTCGCGACTGCTGGAGGAGGCGAACATCGATTGCGTCGAGCAGGGCTATCTCGAGCACGCGCTCGCGATGGGCGCCCTGTTCGAGATGGGCGACATCCCGCACGCCCTCGAGCACTTCGAGCGGGCGCGCAAACTCGGCGCCCGCTTTGCCGACCGAGAGCTCGTCACGCTTGCACGCATCGGCGAGGGTCGGATGACGATCTACCTCGGCGACGTCGCCGACGGGATGGCGCTGCTCGACGAGGCGATGACCTCGATCGAGGCCGGAGAACTGTCCACGGTCGCGACCGGGAACGCGTACTGCACCGTCATCGACGCGTGCGCCGAGCTGTCCGATGTCGGGCGCTGCCGCTCGTGGACGGCGTCGATGTTGCGCTGGTGCGACACCCAGCAGGAGCTGGTGCTGTACCGAGGGCACTGCTTCATCCACTCCGCCGAGGTGCTCCGCGTGTTGGGACGGTGGGTCGATGCGCTCAACGAGGCCCGCCACGCATGTGATCGTCTCGCGGGACCGGTCCCGTCAGCGTTGGGCGCAGCGACATGCCTCGAGGCGGACCTGCTCCGTCTTCTCGGGGAGCTGGACCCGGCCGAGGCGACCTACGGCCGAGCCCACGAGCTCGGGCACGAGCCCCAGCCCGGCCTGTCGCTGCTCCGCCTCGTCCGCGGTGACGTCGCCGGCGCCGGCGCGATGATCCGGCGGGTCCTCGCCGAGTGTGAGGGTCCGGTCGACCGGTCGCGGCTGCTGCCTGCGGCCGCCGACATCGCGCTCGCCGCCGGCGACCTCGTCGCGGCGCGGGAGGCGAACGACGAGCTGCGAGCGATCGGCACCGAGTTCGGGAGCCCGATGCTCAAGGCATGTGCGTCGCGCGGCGCAGGTGCCGTGCATCTCCACGGCGGCGATGCCACGGCCGCGCTCGTCCAGCTCCGAGCTGCGTTCAAGTCGTTCAACGAGCTGGATGCCCGGGACGAGCTCGCCCGCACCCGTCTGCTCATCGCCGAGGCGTGCCGCGCTCTCGGCGACGACGGCACCGCCGATCTTGAGATGTCCGCCGCCGACGCTGCGCTCGCGTCCTTCCGCGAGCCTGGGGACCCGAGACTCGTCGAGTGGGGACCCGACGCCGGCCTACCCGACGGGCTCACCCAGCGGGAGGTCGACGTCCTGCTCCTCCTTGCCCGGGGCAAGACCAACAGGGTCATCGGCCACGAGCTCTTCATCAGCGAGAAGACCGTCGCCAGCCACGTGAGCCACATCCTCGCGAAGCTGGGGGTCACGTCGAGGTCGGCCGCGACCGCCTACGCATACGATCACGGCCTGGTCTGACACGGGCCGCGAACCTCGGCCTCTCGGCCCCGGCGCCGAGAGAGCCCCTCCGGGCCTCGGGGCTGATCATGGGCAGAATGGTGGTTTCGGGCGCGCAGAACACCGTTTCGCCCATGATCAGCTGGCAAGAGGGAAGGGGGGACCCGTTGCTGCACTTCGCCGACCGGTGGATCTGGGACAGCTGGCCGGTGGACGATGGGGACGATCACCACCTGTTCTACCTGCAGGCGCAGCGGCAGGGACACTTCGACAGCAGGCACCACCGGGCGAGTGTCGGGCATGCGGTCAGCCGGGACTACGAGCACTGGACGGTGCTGCCCGACGCCCTGGGCCCCGCGCCCGCGCCGGCCTGGGACGACCTCGCCATCTGGACCGGTTCCGTCGTCCGCGGACCGACCGGATCCTGGCATCTGTTCTATTCGGCGGTCTCCCGCGACGACGACGCGAACGTCCAACGGATCGGCCGCGCCGACTCCGAGGACCTGATCAGCTGGCGCCGCCATGGCGACGAGCCCGTTCTTCGGGCCGACCCGCGGTGGTACGAGACCTACGATCCGAACAGCTGGCGCGAGGAGGCCTGGCGCGATCCTTGGGTCTTTCGCGATCCCGGCGGCGACGGCTGGCACATGCTCGTCACCGCGCGGGTCCGGCACGGTCCACCGCTTTCCCGCGGCGTGATCGGGCACGCCCGTTCGGCCGACCTCGAACGATGGGAGGTGGGGCCGCCCCTGACCGAGCCGGCAGGCTTCGGGCAGATGGAAGTGCCTCAGGTCACCGAGGTCGCCGGAAGGCCGGTTCTCACCTTCTGCTGCCTGGCCGAGGACCTGACCGACGACCGGCGCGCCCGAACGCCGGCCGTGGGCATGTGGAGCGCACCCGCGGCGTCTTTGGTCGGGCCGTTCGACGCGGCGGCCGCCGTACCCTTTGAGGATCCTTCCCTGTATGCGGCCCATCTGGTCGATCTCGAGGACCAGCGGCCGGCCCTCCTGGGCTTCACCTACATGGACGGCGACTCCTTCGTCGGCGCGATCCCGCCGCCGGTCGCCGTCCGGCTGACGCCCGGCGGAACGATCACCATGCGGGTCGACGACTGAGCCAGCTGCCGCTTCTCCACGAGGTGACGTGAACCGCGGACTGGTCCCTCGTGCCGCCGTCCAACAGACTGGTTGCCCAGACCCGAAGGTGACCTCCAGGCACACGCGTCCACGAAGAGGGAGAGGTTGAGCATGCGGAAGCTGTCGCTGGACGCTCTCGCCCGTGAGCACCTCGAACGCGCCAAGCAGTCCAGCGCGGGGCGCAGCTCGGAAACCGTCTTCGGAGGCCATGAGTGCACGCTGCGCCAGACGCTCATGTCCTTGACCGCTGGGACGACGCTCAAGGAGCACGAGAACCCGGGCGAGGCCACCGTCCATGTGCTGGCCGGCCGGGTAGGGCTCGGCGCTGGCCCGGACGTCTGGGAAGGCCGCCGCGGAGATCTTCTCCTCATCCCGCCGATGCGCCATCACCTGCACGCGATCGAGGACGCTGCCGTCCTCCTGACGGTGGCGAAGCTGCGGTGACCTCCTCCCGCCTCACCCGATGTGATCGCATATCCCTCGCTGTGGCCTTGCTATGACCGTGCGTCATCGCAAATGACCATGAGGGTGCGGATTCCGTCGTTTGAAGGATTCTGATCTACTAATTCCTTGGTCCCCGGGGCAGGGGGCGGACACTTGTGACATCTGGGCTACTCGCCAGTTGGGTCACAAGCTAGCGTCGGGCAGACGCCCAGTCTTGATGCCCGACCTCCTGTCAGGAGCTGCCATGCCACGGACCCCGCTTGCCGAGCAGATCTCGTCGATGTTCGCCCGTGCCGGCGCCGAGCTTGCAGAGGAGCGTGGGCAGCCCTCCGCGGTCAGGAGGCGCACGGTGCTCACGGCGGCCGCGGCGGGAGCGGCAGCCCTCGCCGGTGCGCCACTCGTCCGCTCACGGCCGGCATCCGCGGCCACCAGCCCGCGCATCGTGATCGTCGGCGCCGGCCTGGCCGGGCTCACCGCTGCCTATCAATTGCGGCAGGCCGGTTTCGGGTCCTCGGTGTACGAGGCGAATACCCGCCTGGGCGGGCGCTGTTGGTCGTATAGACCCGGCGACGTGTTCGACGGAGGCCAGGTCGCCGAGCACGGAGGCGAGCTGATCGACCAGGGACACACCGCGCTGCGCCAGCTGGCGCAGAGCCTGGGTCTGACACTGGACAACCTGCTCGCGGGCGAACCCAACGGCACGGAGGACTTCTACAGGTTCCTCGGAAAGCCGTACTCGTTCGACCAGGCGACGAACGACCTCAAGGCGATCTGGCAGACGATCCACATGGATCTGAGCGCCGCGTCATACCCCACGCTGTACAACAGCTTCACGCAGCGGGGTCTCGAGCTCGATCAGATCTCGATCTACAGCTACATCGAGAACGTGGTGCCCGGCGGCCACACGTCTCCTCTCGGTCAGCTGCTCGACGTCGCGTACAACATCGAGTACGGAGCCGAGACCACGGTCCAGTCGTCGCTGAACATGCTGTACCTGCTCGCCTTCTCGGGGCAGGGCCAGTTGCGGATCTTCGGGCACAGCAACGAGAAGTACCACGTCCGTGGCGGCAACGATCAGGTCGTCTCCCGCCTCGCGGCGGCTCTCGCGGGGCAGATCACGACGGGAGCCCCGCTGCAGTCCATCGCCCGCAACGCTGATGGCACGTACAGCCTCAGCTTCACCGGCGTCAAGGCGGTCACCGCCGACCACGTGATCCTCGCCCTGCCCTTCTCCCTCCTGCGCAAGGTCGACTACAAGAAGGCCGGGTTCAACGCAATCAAGGTCAAGGCCATCACCGAGCTGCCGATGGGGACCAATTCCAAGCTGCATGTCCAGTTCGACAGCCGGTACTGGTACACCCTGGGGAACAACGGGAACACCTTCGCCGACACCGGATACCAGAACACCTGGGAGGTCACCCGGTCCCAACCCGGTACCCAAGGGATCCTCGTCGACTACACCGGCGGCACCGTGGGGGCGTCGTTCGCTCCCAACAAGGGGTCGCCGTCCGCACGGACCGCAACCTTCCTCAGTCAGATCGAGCCGCTGCTGCCCGGTATCACGCCGCATTGGAACGGGCGCGCCACGATCGACTACTGGGCGGGTAATCCCTGGTCGCTGGGGTCGTACTCCTACTGGAAGGTTGGCCAGTACACCGGCTTCTCCGGCGCCGAGAAGGAGGCGTCCGGGAACTGCCACTTTGCCGGCGAGCACACCAGCCAGGATTTCCAGGGATTCCTCAACGGAGCGGTCGAGACCGGGCAGCGGGCGGCCGGTGAGATTCTCGCCGCCCTGAAGTAGCCTGCGGAAATCCGCGAGGGCTTGACCTTGACCCTCGGGTTAGGTTCGAGCATCGTCACGCGCGGGTGTGTGGACGTCCGGAATGAGTTCGCACGTCGTAGGCAGAGGGGCCAGCCGTGGCCACCACACCAGCGCCGCCGGAACCGCCCGCCGGGCAGGAGTACGCCGCGGTCATGGGCCGGACGTCGCAGGAGTATCGGCGCCTGATACGCCAGGCAGGTGTGTGGGGACCCGCCACCGCGCGGGTGGCTCGGTCAGGCGGGCGTCGGCCCGGGAAGGCACTGCCTGGACGTGGGCAGCGGACCGGGCGAGGTGATGCGCCTGCTGGCTGAGCTGGTGGGTTCAGGCGGCCAGGTGACCGGCCTGGACAGCGACGGGCAGCTTGGCCGCGAAGGGCTGGGGGTGCTGCAGGCCACCCTGCCGGGGCCCGAGCGGTTCGCGTTCGTCGAGATCGACGTGGAGGCCGCCGACGTCACTGCCGCCCAGGCGTTCCCGGGGTATCCCTTCGACGTGGTGTACGCCCGGCTACTGCTGCACCATCTACGCGAGCCGGTGGCGATGCTGCGCAAGCTGGCCGCATGGGCCCGGCCCGGGGGTCTCGTCGTCGCACGCTCGGCCTCACCGCCGAGCTCAGCTGGCTGTACGCAGGCGTGTACCGGAGCGTGCTGCCGGGCGCGCTACGGCTGGGGCTGACCACCGAGGCAGACAGCCAGGCGTTCCTGGCCGAGATCGCCACGTCGGCCGGCGAGCGATCCCGTATCGCCCTGTGCCCTCTGCTGATCAGCGCGTGGAAGCGGTGTCGGTGATCTAGCCGGATGCCGTGTCGGCAGGCGGCTCGCCGGCGCCGCCACCGGAGGGCACCTTGGCGTCGCCACTCGCCCCGTCGGACTTGCGGGTGAGGTTCTCGTCCGTCGCCGGATCGAAGAGATGCACTCGTTCGGTGTCGAACCAGAGCTCGGCGTGGCTGCCCGAGCGGATCCCGCTGGTGGCATCGAGCGAGACGACCAGCTGGGTGCGCATCTGCTCGCTGTCGAGTTCACGCGCGAGTTCTTTCAACTGCTTGCTGACGTCGGCCGGCGCCTCGTACGGCACGTAGGCAAACAGCTCGCTCCCGAGCCATTCGGTCACGTCCACCGTGGTGTTGAACGTCAGCCCCCGGTCACGCTTCTCCGCCGAGATCAGCGACGCATCCTCGAAGAGCTCGGGCCGGATGCCGAGGATCACCACGTCGCGGTCGCCGACCCGCTTCATCCGTTCACTCTTGACGGGATGGGTGCCGAACGGTGTCTCGAGCTGGCCGCCCACTAGCCGACCGGGAACGAAGTTCATCGGCGGGGACCCGATGAACCCCGCAACGAAGAGGTTGGCCGGATTGTCATACAGGTCGTGCGGCGTTCCCACCTGCTGCATGAGTCCCCTGCGGCGC
>JBKPQU010000198.1:0-6064 GCA_046734255.1 Actinomycetota bacterium | reverse complement strand
GGCCTCGCCTGGTGGCGCGGCGCGCTGGCTCTGCTCGTCGCCGTCGCGGTGGCGGCGGCGCTGGTCGTCCGGTCGGTCCGCCGATTGGGCGGGATCACCGGCGACGTCCTGGGCGCGTGCGTCGAGGCGGCCACCGCTGCGGCACTGCTCGCCCTCGCCCCGCGCTGACGCCGGGGCCGGTGATGCCGTGCGCCGGCGGAGTCAGCGGACGTGGCTGGGCACGAACGGCGGCTTGGTCACACGGCAGGCCAGGCGCCGGCCGCGCACGTCCACCGAGACCTCCTCGTCCTGCTCGACCGCCGGATCCAGCAGGGCCAGCGCGATTCCCTGGCGCAGGGTCGGGGAGAACGTGCCGGACGTCGTGCGCCCGGCGGTGGTCCCGTCGCCACGCAGGACGTCGAGGTCGGCACGGGGGACGCCGCGATCGAGCGCGAGCAGCCCCTGGGCGACCCGCCGCGGCCCGTTCTCCCGCTCCGCCAGCAGGACGTCACGACCCCAGAACCGCGGCTTCCGCCAGCCCACGGCCCAGCCGACCCGAGCCTGCACGGGTGTGATCTCCAGGCTCAGCTCGTGGCCGTGCAGCGGGTAGCCCATCTCGGTGCGCAGGGTGTCGCGGGCCCCCAGACCGCACGGCAGTCCCCCGGCGGCGCTGACCGCGGCCAGCAAGGCCCGCCACAGGGGCTCGGCGGTCGCGCGCTCGGCCAGCAGCTCGTAGCCGTGCTCCCCGGTGTAGCCGGTCCGGCACACGGTTACGCGCGCCCCCTGCCAGGTCGTCCGCTCGAACGCCATGTAGTCCAGGCCGCTCGGCAGGCCGGCCGCGCCCAGGACGCGCGGGCTGTCCGGCCCCTGGACGGCGAACACCGCGAGATCGTCGTGGCGCTCGTGCAGGGACACCGCGTCCGGCGCCGCGGCGGCCAGCCGCCGGGCCACCTCCGCGGTGTTGGCGGCGTTCGGCACCAGCAGGACGTCGTCCTGACCGTGCAGGTAGACGATGAGGTCGTCGACCACGCCGCCGGTCGCCTCGTCGCAGCACAACGTGTACTGGGCGCGTCCGGGACCGATCCGTTCCAGCGCGTTGGTCAGGCAGGCGTCGATCAGCCCGGCAGCGCCCGGACCGCGTACCTCGACCTTCCCGAGGTGGCTGACATCGAAGAGCCCGACGCGCTCGCGCACCGCCTCGTGCTCCCGCAGCACCCCGCCGCCGGGGTACTCGATCGGCATCTCCCAGCCACCGAAGTCGGCCACCTTGGCACCGGCGGCCAGATGCCAGCCGTGCAGTGCGGTGCGGCGCAGGCCGCTGCCGGCGGCCCGGTCGGTCGGGTCCGGCTCAGCCATGTGGGCAACCTATCGCCGCACGCGGCCTGCCGATCGGCCGGAGGTGGCGGCACGCCTTACCATCACCTCGACCTCGACCGCCTAAGGATCCTGCGTGGCCACGCTGACCCTCTCTGCCAGGGACCCCGCCGCCGTCGCCGCGGACGCCCTCGTGCTCGCGCTCGCCGCGGGCCCGTCCCGTCCGCGGCTGCTCGGCGCCCAGTCCCTGCCCGCGGCGGCCCGTCGAGTGCTGACGGACGCCATCCCGCTGCTGGCCGCCACCGGCGCCGCCGACGAGGTGCACCGGGTGCCGGCGGTGCCGGGAATCGCCGCGCGCTGCGTCGTCCTCACCGGGCTCGGCGAGGTGCGCGGGACGCCCACTCCGGAGGCGCTCAGGCGTGCCGCAGGTGCCGCGGTCCGGGAGCTCGCGGGCACCACCCGGGTCGCCCTGGCGCTGCCGGCGGCGGACCTGCCCGAGCTCGCGGCGGCGTGCGAGGGCGCGCTGCTCGGCGCGTACGCCTTCACCCGCTACCGGACGGCCCCCAGCCCGTCGGTGAGACCGCCGGTGTCCTCGGTCGTCGTGGTCTCCTCCCACTCCGGTGCCGGGGCGCAGGCCGTCGCGCACCGGGCGAGGGCTGTCGCCGAGGCCGTGAACGGGACGAGGGACCTGGTGAACACCGCGCCGGCCGACCTGTACCCGGCCGCGTTCGCGGACATCTCCGCCGACGTCGTCGACGGCCTGCCGGTCCGGGTGACCGTCCTGGACGAGAAGAAGCTGGCCAGGGGCGGCTACGGGGGCCTGCTCGGCGTCGGCCAGGGGTCCGTCCGCCCGCCGAGGCTGGTCCGGCTGGACTACGCCCCCGCCGGCGCTCAGGCGCACCTTGCGCTGGTCGGCAAGGGAATCACGTTCGACTCGGGGGGCCTGTCGATCAAACCGGCCCAGGGCATGGAGTCGATGAAGAGCGACATGTCCGGGGCGGCGGCCGTCCTCCACACGCTCGCCGCGGTCGCGCGGCTCGACCTGCCGGTGCGGCTGACCGGTTGGCTCGCGCTGGCCGAGAACATGCCGTCCGGGACGGCGCAGCGACCCTCCGACATCCTGACGATCCGCGGCGGGCGCACGGTCGAAGTGCTGAACACCGACGCCGAGGGGCGGCTGGTCCTCGCCGACGCGATCGTCGCCGCGGGCGAGGAGAACCCGGACGCGATCATCGATGTCGCCACCCTGACCGGGGCGCAGACGGTGGCCCTCGGCAACCGCGTCTCGGCGATCATGGCGAACGACGACGCGCTGCGCTCTCGCATCCATCGCGTCTCCGAGCAGGCGGGCGAGCAGTTCTGGCCGATGCCGCTGCCGCCGGAGTTGCGCGCCAGCCTGGATTCGCGGGTGGCGGACATCGCGAACATGGGCGACCGGTACGGCGGGATGCTCGTCGCCGGCCTGTTCCTCAAGGAGTTCGTCGGCACTCGCGGCAACTCCTCCGGTGGCGATCCGATCCCCTGGGCCCACCTGGACATCGCGGGCCCGGCCTTCAATGCGGGCAATGCTTTCGGATACACGCCGATGGGCGGAACGGGCGTCGCCGTGCGGACTCTGATCGGTCTCGTGGAGGACTTCCGATCCTCGCCATTGCAGTGAACTGTCCGTAAATTCGGTGAGTGCCCGGAAATGTCTCCGGGGGGGCCGCGCGCATCCGGGTGCGTGGTGCAGCCGTGCCGAAGTCGCTGTCAGCCCGCCCCCATCCCGGCGCGCAGCTTCCCAATTCCCCCCTGTCGACCCGGAGGTCGTCGTGTCTCATGCCCATTCCCCCGAACTGCTCTCTGTCAACGTTGTCCGGCTAGATGTCGCTGGTCGTCGGCCGCTCGCGGCCACCCGAGCTGTGCAGGAGGGGGGTGCTGCCCGCGTACCCGGACAGGTACGGCCGGACAGTTGTGTCGCACAAGGGGACAAGTGGCCGAAGGCGGCCGCCGACAAGTGGCCGATGCGCGCGGCCGCGGACAAGTGGCCGATGCGCGCGGCCGCCGACAAGTGGCCGATGCGCGCGGCCGCCGACAAGTGGCCGATGCGCGCGACCGCCGACAAGTGGCCGAAGGCGGCCGCGGACAAGTGGCCGAAGGCGGCCGCGGACAAGTGGCCGAAGGCGGCCGCGGACAAGTGGCCGAAGGCGGCCGCGGACAAGTGGCCGATGCGCGCGACCGCCGACAAGTGGCCGAAGGCGGCCGCCGACAAGTGGCCGATGGCGGCGTGAGACCACCCGGAGCCTGACCGGATCCGAGCTCGTGGCGGGGTTCCGTCCAGAAGCCCCGCCCACGAGCTCGGCTAGCGACCCGGCTCGGGGATACTCTCCCCGCCGTTCCCGCGGCCGCGCTTCACCTGCTCGTTCCAGTCCCGCATCCGCTGCGGATACCCGACCAGCTGCACGTCGTACACCGGTACCGCGAGATCGTCGGCCAGCGAGCGGACCAGGTCCGGGTCGGGCAGCCGGCGCCGGGTCCACTCCCCCGTCGCCGCGACCAGCAGGACGGTCGGAGGTGTGACCGAGGTCGCCGGCTCGACGAACGCCTCGACCCCACGGCGAGAGCGCACGAAGCTCTCGAGGTGACGCCGGATCTCCACCGCCTCTGCCCGGCGCTCCGCCCTGCCCTCGCGAGCGGGGCCGGCGCGCCGACGACGGAACAGCCTCATCGGAGCCCACCTCCCGTCGCCGTCCGCTCCCAGAACGACATCGTCGCCGATCACCCCACCGGGCCGCCACGACGGAACGTGTCGATCAACGGACCGACCGGACGCGACGTCGGCTCGGTGTGACCCCCGGCGCCGATGATGACAGGATTCCCTTGGAGCCGAATGCTGCGAATCCCACGAACGACATAGGGGGCCCCGGTGGCCGACAACCAGGCGCATGACCTCGTCGTCCTCGGTGGCGGCAGCGGGGGGTACGCCGCCGCGCTGCGAGCCGCGCAACTCGGACTGAAGGTGGCGCTGGTCGAGCGGGACAAGCTCGGCGGCACCTGCCTCCACCGCGGTTGCATCCCGACCAAGGCGCTGCTGCACGCCGCCGAGGTCGCCGACACCGCGCGGGAGAGTGAGCAGTTCGGCGTCCGCGCAACGCTGGACGGGATCGACATGGCGGGGGTTAACAAGTATAAGGACGGCGTCGTCGCCCGTCTTTACAAGGGCCTGCAAGGCCTGGTGAAGGGCCGCGACATCACCTATGTCGAGGGCGAGGGCCGCCTCGTCGCCTCGGACACCGTCCAGGTCAACGGGGAGCGTTACACCGGTCGTTCGATCGTGCTGGCCACCGGCTCCTACTCCCGCAGCCTGCCTGGCCTGGAGATCGGCGGCCGGATCATGACCAGCGACCAGGCGTTGAACCTCGACTACATCCCCCAGCGGGTCGTGGTGCTCGGCGGGGGCGTGATCGGCGTGGAGTTCGCCAGCGTGTGGCGGTCCTTCGGCGCCGAGGTGACGATCATCGAGGCTCTGCCCCGGCTCGTCCCCCAGGAGGACGAGTCGTGCTCCAAGGCCCTGGAGCGCGCGTTCCGGCGCCGCAAGATCGCTTTCCAGACGAACGCCAGGTTCGCCGAGGCGACGCAGACCGACGACGTCGTCACGATCACCCTGGAGTCCGGGAAGACGCTCGAGGCCGACCTGCTGTTGGTCGCCGTCGGTCGTGGACCGACCACCAAGGACCTCGGGTACGAGCAGGTCGGTGTCCGGCTGGACCGGGGCTTCATCCCGACGGACGAGCGGCTGCGCACGGACATCTCCGGGATCTACGCCGTCGGCGACATCGTCCCCGGCCTCCAACTGGCCCACCGCGGGTTCGGGCAGGGCATCTTCATCGCCGAAGAGCTTGCCGGGCTGAAGCCGGCGCCGATCGACGAGGACGGCATCCCGAGGGTGACCTACTGCGACCCGGAGGTCGCCTCGGTTGGGATCACCGAGGCCGAGGCGCGCGAGAGGTTCGGCAAGGACGGCGTCCAGACCTACGAGTACAACCTCGCCGGCAACGGCAAGAGCCAGATCCTCGCCACGTCGGGTTTCGTCAAGCTGGTCCGCCAGAAGGACGGACCCGTCGTGGGCATCCACATGGTCGGCGCCCGGGTCGGGGAGCTGATCGGTGAGAGCCAGCTGATCGTCAACTGGGAGGCCTACCCGGAGGAGGTTGCCCAACTCGTGCATGCGCATCCGACCCAGGACGAGGCGCTGGGAGAGGCCCACCTGGCTCTGGCCGGCAAGCCGCTGCACGCCCACGACTGATCAGCTCCGGCAGGGCTCGGCAGGCCCTCACCGCCCTCCCGGACCTCGTTACCGCCCCTGGCCCCGGCGGACGCCGGAGCCGACTCGACGAAGGAGACGCAGAGCAGATGTCGGAATCGGTGCAGATGCCTGCCCTGGGTGAGAGCGTCACCGAGGGGACGGTCACGCGATGGTTGAAGCAGGTCGGCGAGCGCGTCGAGATGGACGAGCCCCTGCTCGAGGTCTCCACCGACAAGGTCGACACCGAGATCCCCTCACCGGTCGCCGGTGTGGTCGAGGAGATCCTGGTCGGCGAGGACGAGACCGTGGAGGTCGGCGCGACGCTCGCCAAGATCGGCGCGGGAGGGTCCGGGGACGGAGCGGGCGCGGCGACCAAGGAAGCTCCTGAGGAGAGGGCCCCCGAAGGGGAGAAGGAGGAAGCGGCGCAACCCGCCGAGGGGCAGTCCCGTGAGGACGGGTCCGGCGGCGGCGGCGGCGACGGCGGCG
>JBKPQU010000197.1:0-5805 GCA_046734255.1 Actinomycetota bacterium | reverse complement strand
GCCGTGACGTCCCGGGACGGGTGCTGCGGGTCAGCTCCCACGCCGACGCTCAGCGGGTCGTGGTGAGCGTCTGGCAGGAGGGACTGTGCATCGCCACGGTCCGGCTCGGCCAGCAAGAGGTCTCCGACCTGATCCGGGCGCTGGCCGGGACGCTCCTGGTCCTCGACGCCCCGCCGACCTCGGCCGCGGGCTGACCGTTGCTCACCAGACGCCGCTTTGCTCGCTGTATGTCGCCGACAATCGATTCCAGGACGGCGCCAAGCGGCGCTGCGTGAGCATTCCGGCTCCTGGCGAGCACGGCTCCGCTCGCGAGTGACGTCTGGCGACCGTTCCTCGGCCGGTCTGCGACGCTGTGCCGATGGCCTGGATCTGCGTGTTCTGCTCCTCCTCGGAGAGCATCGACGGCCGGCACCTGGTGCTGGCCGAGGAGGTCGGGCGGCAGTTGGCGGGGCGAGGACACGACCTGGTCTCCGGCGGCGGCCGGGTCTCGATGATGGGAGCGGTGGCGCGCGCCGTCCGCGCCGGCGGTCGGCGGACGCTGGGAGTGATCCCGGAGGCGCTGATCGGGCTGGAGGTCGCGGACCACGAGGCGGAGGAACTCGTCGTCACCGCCGACATGCGCGAGCGCAAGGGCCGGATGGACGCGGCCGCCGAGGCGTTCCTCGCGCTGCCCGGGGGCCTCGGAACCCTGGAGGAGCTGCTCGAGGTCTGGGTCGCTCGCACCCTCGGCATGCACGGCAAGCCGGTCGTCGTCCTCGACCCCGACGGCGTCTACGACCCGCTGCGCGAGCTGGTCGAGTCGCTGCGCCGGCAGGGCTTCGTCCGGGCGCCCGCCGCGGCCGAGGTGGTGTGGGCCCGCGAGGTCGAGGAGGCCATGGACGCGGTCGATGCGGGACTGGCCTCCCGTCGGCCACCGCCGGCGGCGGACGAGATCGCCCCGGAGCTGCTGGAGGCGGAGCCCTGAGTCGCCGCCCTCAGGCGTTGGTGGACGAGTTGTGCGTGGTCGGCGAGGGCTCCGGCGTCCCGTCCTTCTGGCGGTCGCCGGGCCTGCCGGGCATCGCACCTCGCTCGGCCAGCAGCTGCGCGGTCGCACTGCCTCCGGACGCCGCACCCTTACCGGACGGGGTGCCCGAGGCCACGACGTGCTCACCGACCGCCAGGCCGGCCAGGCCGCCGCCATTGCCCACGGAGCTCACCCGGGTGTCCGAGCCGACGGTCCAGGTGAGCGTGAAGCCGTCGGTGCTCTTCACGGTCACCGAGTCACCGGACTTGGCGGTGATCGTCCCCTGCTGGAAGACGATCGTCTGCGTGCCGCCGCCGGGCTTCTCGACCACCACCTGGCCGTGCAGCGCGCGGCCGCCGAACCAGCGGCCGAACCCGTGACCGGGACCGAATCGGTGGCCGGGCATCTTGCCCTGGGCGGGCGGCGCCGGCCGCGCGGACGCCGAGGGCCCCGGCGTCGTCTCGGCGGCGGGGGTGGCGCTCCCCGCGAGGGCGTTGGTCGCCCCCAGCGTGCCGGCGACCGCGATGCCGGTGGCCAGAACCGCACCCGCGACCAGCGTCGCCGCGGCAGTGGATGAGATCCGCATCCCGCCCCCTCCTGGAGATCGTGTCCAGATGTTGGGCAGCCAACATGTGAGAAGCCTGAGAACGGGCCAGGAAAACGCCCTGCGGGGCTCCGATACCGCCCGTTCGCCGTAACCCGGGCGGCCGCCCGGCGGTAGGTTCTCAGCGACGTGATCCGCCGGCCCGGCCCGCCGCGAGCCAGAAAGGACGCGGGTGACCGTTCCGCCCCCCTCGGCCGCGCTCGCCCTCGGCGGCCGGCATTTCCCGCCGGGACGACTGCTGGTGATGGCGATCGTCAACCGGACGCCGGACTCCTTCTACCCGGCCTCCAGGCAGCTCACCGACGGCGACGCGGCCGCGGCGGTCGAGCGGGCCGTCGCCGGGGGCGCGGACATCCTCGACGTGGGCGGGGTCAAGGCCGGGCCGGGACCGGAGGTCGGGCTGGAGGAGGAGTTGCGCCGGGTGGTGCCGTTCGTCCGGCAGACCCGCGCCACGCATCCGGACCTGCTGATCAGCGTCGACACCTGGCGCGCGGAGGTGGCCGAGGCCGCGTGCGACGCCGGGGCCGACCTGATCAACGACACCTGGGCGGGATACGACCCCCGGCTGCCTGCGGTGGCCGCGGCCCACGGCGCGGGGCTGGTCTGCTCGCACACCGGCGGAGCGGATCCGCGCACGAGGCCGCACCGGGTGGCGTACGGGACGGCGCGGGAGGCGGTGGTGGAGGAGGTCCTGGCGGACCTGCAGTCCGCCGCCCGCAGGGCGACCGACGCCGGCATCCCTCCGGAGTCGGTGCTGCTGGACCCCACCCACGACTTCGGGAAGAACACCTGGCACGGCCTGGCCCTGCTGCGGCACACCGAGGCCTTCGTGGCCCTGGGGCATCCGGTGCTGATGGCCCTGTCCCGCAAGGACTTCATCGGTGAGACCCTCGGCGTGCCGGTGGAGCAGCGGCTGGAGGGGACGCTGGCCGCCACGGCGGTCGCCGCCTGGGCCGGCGCGAAGGTCTTCCGGACCCACGACGTGGCCGCAACCCGCCGGGTCCTGGACATGGTGGCCAGCATCCGGGACGAGCGGGCCCCCGCCCGTGCGGTGCGGGGCCTGGCGTGAGGGACGACGTCGCCGACTGGTTCGCCCGACGCACCTGGCAGCCCGCGTCGTGGGACGCCGCCGAGCTGGCCGGGGCCAAGGCGGCTCGCACGGTCAGCGTCGTCCTGCCCGCGCTGAACGAGGAGGCGACCGTCGGGCACGTCGTGGCCGCCGTACGGCAGCTGACCACCCCGCCCGCGCCGGGGCTGCCGCCGCTGGTGGACGAGATCGTCGTGGTCGACGGCGGCTCGACCGACGCGACGGCCGAGCGCGCCGCCGCCGCCGGCGCCCGGGTGGTCGACTGCGCCGAAGCCCTGCCGGGCGTGCCGCCGCGGGAGGGCAAGGGCGAGGCACTGTGGCGCTCGCTGGCGGCGACCGGCGGGGACCTGGTGGTGTTCCTGGACGCCGACCTCGTCGATGTCGAGCCGCTCGTGGTGACCGGCCTGCTCGGGCCGCTGCTGCGCGCCGACGGCGTGCGGCTGGTCAAGGGCTTCTACCGCCGCCCGCTGCGCCTGGAGACCGCCGAGCTGGGCACCGGCGGGGGCCGGGTGACCGAGCTGGTCGCGCGCCCCCTGCTCGCCAGGTTCGCGCCCGAGCTGGCGGGCGTCGTCCAGCCGCTGGGCGGGGAGTACGCCGCCACGCGCGAGCTGCTGGAGTCGGTGCCGTTCGCCGGCGGCTACGGGGTGGAGATCGGGCTGCTGCTGGACACCGTGGCCGGCCACGGCCTGGACGCGCTCGCGCAGGTCGACCTCGGCGTCCGCAAGCACCGCAACCGCACGCTGCTGGAGCTCGGGGTGATGGCCCAGCAGGTGCTCGGGACGGTGCTGGCCAGGGTCGGCGTGGCCCCGCCGGCCGAGGCGGTCGAGCTGGTCCAGTACGTGCAGGTCGCCGGTCGCTGGTCGCCCGCCGCGCAGCAGGTGGCGATCGAGGACAGGCCACCCATGCGCACGCTGCGGGCCACCGGCTGAAGCGCCCGTGGCACCATCGAACCGTGACGCTGCTGCTGTTGCTGCTCACCCTCGCCGTGATCGGCGTGGTGGTCGCCGTGGCGACCGGCGTGATCGCGGGCGGCATGGACGAGCCGGCGTCCTCCATCCCGGCCCGAGGGTTGCCGGAGGGGCCGGTGGCGGCGAGCGACCTGGACGGCCTGCGGTTCACGCCCGCCCTGCGGGGTTACCGGATCGACCAGGTGGAGGCCGTTCTGGACCGGCTACGGGAGGAGGTGGCCCGCCGGGACGACGAGCTCGCCCGCGCCGGCGCCGACCTCGCCGTCCGCGAGCAGGAACTGGCCCAGCAGCGGGAGGAGCTGGATCGCCGGATGGAGGAGCTGGAGCGCCTGCGGGGGACGGCGGCCCCGGGCTCGGTGGCAGACCGGGACGAGGGCGCGGACGCCGGCGCCGACCAGGGCGCGGGGTAACCCGGAATGGCCGACGACTCCGGCCTGCGCCTCGGGCCGGACGGCCTGTCCCGCTGCGCGTGGGCGACCTCGGCGCCGGAGTACCTCGCCTACCACGACGAGGAGTGGGGTCGGCCGGTGCACGGTGAGACCGCACTGTTCGAGCGGCTCACGCTGGAGGCGTTCCAGTCCGGGCTGTCCTGGTTGACGATCCTGCGCAAGCGGGAGGCGTTCCGGGCCGCGTTCGCCGGCTTCGACGCCGAGCGGGTCGCCGGGTTCGGGCAGCACGACGTGCAGCGGCTGCTGGAGGATCCGGGGATCGTGCGGAACCGCGCGAAGATCCTGGCCGCGGTGAACAACGCCGACGCCGTGCTCGCGATCCGCGATCGGGTCCAGGGCGGGCTGGACGGGCTGGTCTGGTCGTTCGCGCCGCCGCCGCGGGCGAGCGCGCCGGTGGCGGGGGAGGTGCCGGCGAGCACTCCGGAGTCGGTGGGGCTGTCGAAGGCGTTGAAGCGACACGGCTTCGTCTTCGTCGGGCCGACCACCGCGTACGCGACGATGCAGGCGTGCGGCCTGGTCGACGACCATCTGGAGGGGTGCGCAGCCCGCGGCGAACCTCGGGAGGAACGGCGGTGAGCGACGCCGCCGGCCAGCCGGGCGGGACCCAGCGGACCTCCCCCCGCCATCCGCGCCGCCTGGTGTGGCAGCGCGGGGCGACGGAGGAACCTCTGCCGGCGCCCGAGCCGGGGATCCTTTACCGGGCCCGGGTGGCCGCGGTGGCTCGCTGGGTGCTGCTGCCGCCGTGGGCGCAGGCGCTGGTCGTGTTCGCGGTCTCGCGGGTGATCGGGTTCCTGATCATCGATCGCACCGGGCGGTTCCAGCCGGCGAGCATCTGGAGCGGTCCGCAACCCGGCTACCTCGGCATGGTCGGGCTGTGGGACGGCGACTGGTACCACCGGATCGCGGACAACGGCTACCCGCGGATCCTGCCGCGCAACCCGGACGGCCTGGTCGCGCAGAACGAGTGGGCCTTCTACCCGCTCTATCCCTACCTGACCAGGGCGGTGATGGGGCTGACCGGGGCGGCCTGGCCCCTGGCCGCCACGATCACGAGCATGCTGTGCGCCGCCGGCGCCGTCGTCCTGATCCGCTCGGTGACGGCCCGGGTGGCCGGGCCCTCGCTGGCGATGTGGACGGTCGTCCTGTTCTGCTGCTATCCGGCGGCACCGGTGCTGCAACTGGCCTACGCCGAGAGCCTGTCGCTGCTCGTGCTGGCCGGCCTGCTCTGGTGCCTCCAGCGGCATCGCTACCTGCTCGCGATCCCGGTGGTGCTGCTCGCGGGCCTGGCCCGGCCGATCGCGGTGCCGATCGCCGCGCTGGTCCTCTTCCACCTCCTCCGCCGCTGGCGTGACCCCGAGCGGCCCGGCGCACGAACGTGGGCGGCCCTGCTGGGGCTGCTCGCGGCGTCGGCGGTGGCCGCGGCGCTGTGGCCGGCGGTCGCGGCCGTCGTCACCGGCGAGGTGTCCGCCTACACCGACACCGAGGTGGCCTGGCGGGTCTCGCACACGCTGGTCCCGCTGCGGCCCTGGTGGGACATGTCGCGGTACGTCCTCGGCAACTGGGTCGGGCCGGCCGTGGTCGTGCTGGTGCTGGCGGCGCTGGCGATCTGGATGACGCGGCCGGTGGCCCGCGTCATCCGCGGCGACCTGCGGACCTGGGTCTGGTGCTACACGGTCTACCTGCTCGCGGTCGTG
>JBKPQU010000196.1:0-4405 GCA_046734255.1 Actinomycetota bacterium | reverse complement strand
GTACTCGTTCGCGACCCGGATCTGCATCGCCCGGGGGGTCCAGGAGGTGGCCCACCGGACGCCGAGATCGGACAGCCGCCGCCGCAGGTCGTCCCACGCCGCCTCGGCGCGCTGCGCCCGGGTGCCGGCCCGACGCCACCGGCGTCGCCGGGTGATCGCCGCCGCCATCATCGGGGAAGCTGCGACGGCGAGCACGACCGCGGCCGCGGCCACGAACCGCCACGGGATCGCGGCCAGCAGCCGGCTCAGCGCCCTCGTCGATCCGGTGGCGGGGGAGTTGGTGGGCAGGTCCTTGTCGGGCCGGACCGCCGGCGCGGACTGGCCGGCCGTCGGGAGGGATGACGCCGTCGCGCCGGGGAGGTTCAGCGGTAGCAGCGTCCAGCTGGGCACGGTGCCGACTCGCCCGGCGGGCGTCGGCTCGAACCGCACCCAACCGGTGCCCTGGAAGTACAGCTCCGGCCACGCGTGGGCGTCACGCAGCCGCACCTGGTGGCTGCCGTCCGGCTGCGCCTCCCCCGGGAGGAAGCCGACCGCGACGCGGGCCGGGATGCCGAGCGATCGGGCCATCACCGCCATCGCCGAGGCGAAGTGCACGCAGTAGCCGCGACGCGACGTCAGGAACGCGGCGATCGACCCGACGCTCGCGTCGTCCTGCGGATTGTCCGAGCGGGGTGCCTCGGTGGAGTAGACGAAGCCGCCCCTGCTGCGGAAGAACTGCTGCAGCGCCACCGCCTGGTCGTACTTGCTGCCCGTGCCGGCCACCCGCTGCGCGGTCTCGCGGATCGACGCCGGCAGGTCCGGCAGCCCGAGGTAGTTCTCGGTGATCGAGGGCGGCGCGGGACCGGCGTCCCGCAACTGCTCCGGAGTGGGCTGCACGTCGAGGTGCTCGACGTTGTAGGACGTCCCGACCGTGGTGGTGCGCCGGGTACCGCGGACGACGTTCAGCGTCCGCGCGTCGTACAGCCAGCTGCCCGCGATCTGCACCCGCCGGGCGGGGTAGGGCAGTGGCAGGTAGGTCTCGTTCAGCGCACCCACGGTGATCGTCGTGCTGATCTGCGACGCCGACACGCTGGAGGACAGCCCCGGAGGCGGGGGCAGCCCGTTCTGGACCCTCTGGTCCCCGGGCACCCGGCCGGTCTCCGGCAACCAGGTGTGGCCGTCGAAGACGGAGTCGGTGACGATCCGGATCGGCTGCGGCGACACCGCGGTCGTCGTGTAGCTGAGCACGGTGGCGTTGCTCGTGGAGGACAGGTTCTGGCGCAGGTCGAGGATCGGGTTGACCACCCGGATCGTGTCGCCCCTGCCGTTGCCCTCGCCCTGGCCGCTGCCGTTGCTGCCGATCAGCCGCTCGCCGAGGCCCGGGATCAGCGCGGGCACGATCGCGGCGACGAGCAGCGAGGTCGCGGCGACCCGGCGACCTCCCCGGCCCAGGCCCTCGACGGTGCCGCTCGCCATCCCCGACCGTCGCGTGGCACCGGACAGCACGCGGCCCCACGCACGCACCCGGTCACCCGCGTCGGCGCCGACCAGCAGGAGGTAACCGGCACCGGCGAGCAGGAACCAGACCCAGCCCAGACCGCCGGGCAGCAGCGCGGCCGGAACGCAGTACACGGCCAGCAGGGGAAGGCCCGCCAGCGCCGGGCGGCCCAGCGAGACCGCGATCACGTCGACCGCCAGGGCGACCAGCGCGATGCCGCCGGCGGACATCAGCGCCACCCCGGCGGTCGACTCCACCGGAGGACCCTGCGACCGGGCGACGTCCATGCCCTCGGACAGGGTGGACACGAGCAGCCGCACCGCGTCGCCGCCCGGGAAGACCCCGGCGATCGCGGCCGACCGAGCGAAGATCACCGTGATGATCAGCGCGAGGCACACCGCCTGCACGGCGACCACGACCGGCCACCACCGGATCACCTGGCGCGCCATCGCGCCGCTCGCCGTCACGACCGCGATCAGCACGACGGTGGCGAGCAGCCACTGCCCGCCGGAGATCAGCGGGATGAGGGTCAGCGCCGAGAGCAGGGTCGCGACGGCCGCGGCCAGGCTGACCCGCTCGCTGCTCGCCGTCACCGCAGGCCACCTCCCGCGGCCGGTCGGGGCTGGCCCGCCCTGCTGCCGCCGGCCATCGACAGGTTGGCCGGCAGCCCGTTGGCCTGGGCCCAGACGGTCGAGACGATGTCCGCGGGTCCTGCCTCGGCGACCCTCCAGCCGGCGGCGCCGAGCATCCCGGCCACGCGCTCCCGCTGCTCGTCGATCGCCCCCGCCCGGCCCGGCGGCAGCGCCGTCCAGGCCGTGGTGCGCAGCAGCAGCGCGATGCCCGGCGACCCGCTGTGCGCCAGCCGGGCCAGGCCGACGGCCATGTCCTCGCCGGCCTCACCGAGCACGGCCACCACGAGCCCGTCCCCACCGGTGCGCAGCAGCAGCGAGAGCGCGGCACCCAGCTCGTCGCGACCGCCCAGCGTGGCCACCGCCAGGTCGTCCAGCAGCCGGCCGGTGTCCGCGGAGAACGGCCGGGTCCACGGGACGGCGTGGGAATCGGTCAGCACCCGGACGGCGAAGCCGCGTTCGGCCAGGTGGACGGCGGCGGAGGCGGCGGCGCTGACCGCCCACTCGAACGACGACGCCGGGCCCTCGCCGCGGTGCGCGTCCGTCCGGCAGTCCAGGAGCACCGTGGCGCGCATCTGCCGGGGCTGCTCCTCCCGCCGCACCATCAGGTCGCCGCGGCGGGCAGTCGAGCGCCAGTGCACCCGGCGCAGGTCGTCGCCCTGCCGGTACTCGCGGACCGCCACGTCGTCGTGACCGCTGGCCGCCGCGCTGCGGGTCAGCGAGTCACCGGTCCCGGCCCACAGCCCGCCGGCGGTCACCGGCCCGAGCGGCCAGATCTTGGGGACCACGACCAGGCTGTCCGTGGCGGTGAACGACCGGGTCAGCTCGCACATCCCGAAGGGGTCGGTCAGGCGCAGCCGCAGCGGGCCGACCGGGTAGCGGCCCCGGACCTCCGAGCGCAGGGAGTAGGTGACCGCCGCCATCCGGCCCCCGGGCAGCCGATCCAGCACGAACCGCGGCGGCGCGCCGAGCGCGTAGGGCACCCGGTCCTCGGCGAGCAGCATCCGGGTGCTCAGCCGGGTGAGGTTCTGCAGCTCCAGCCGCACCCGGGCGGTGCTGCCCGCGGTGACCCGGACCGGGGTGACGGTCCGGGTCAGCGACAGGCGGTAGCGGGCCCGGGCGAGCATCAGGGCGCAGCCCAGCGGGAGCGCGACCAGCATGACCGCGACCCGCAGCAGGTCGCGCTGCCCGAGCAGGACGGCGCAGATGGCGGACGCGGCGCCGGCGGCCAGGAAGGACCGGCCCCGCGTGGTCAGGCCGGACAGCGCCGGTCTCAACCAGTCCAACATGCCGCTCACCGCCGTCCGGCCGCGCCGGAGATCAGGCCGTCGCTCGGGATCGCGGAATCGGGACGTGCGCCAGCAGCGTGGTGACCACGTCCTCCGGTGACCGCCGGGAGAGTTGCGCGTCCGCGCTGGGCAGCAGCCGGTGGGCGAGCACGGGCAGGGCCAGGGCCTGGACGTCGTCGGGCAGGACATGGTCGCGCCCGGACATCGCCGCGTGCGCCTTGCACGCCCGCAGCAGGTGCAGGGCGGCCCGGGGAGAGGCCCCCAGCCGCAGGTCCGCGCTGGAGCGGGTGGCCCGGGCCAGCGCCACGATGTACTCCTTCACCGCGTCCGAGGCGTAGACGCCGCGCACGGTGGCGATCAGGGAGCGGACGGCGAAGGCATCGGTGACGGGCTCCAACGACTCCAGCGGCTCGCTCGCGGCGTGCCGCTCGAGCATCTCCATCTCCGCCTCGGCAGCCGGGTAGCCCATCGACAGCCGCGCCATGAAGCGGTCCCGCTGGGCCTCCGGCAGCGGATAGGTGCCCTCCATCTCCACGGGGTTCTGGGTCGCCATGACGATGAACGGCGTCTGGAGGACGTGGGTGATGCCGTCGACCGTGACCTGCCGCTCCTCCATGCACTCCAGGAGCGCGGACTGGGTCTTCGGGCTGGCCCGGTTGATCTCGTCGCCCACGACCACGTTGGCGAAGACCGCACCGGGCTTGAACTCGAAGTCGTGGCGCTCCTGCAGGTAGACGCTCACGCCGGTGACGTCGCTCGGGAGCAGGTCCGGGGTGAACTGGATCCGCCGGACCGAGCAGCCGATCGAGCGGGCCAGCGCCTTGGCCAGCATGGTCTTGCCGACCCCCGGGACGTCCTCGAGCAGGAGGTGACCCTCGGCCAGCAGCACGGTCACCGCCAGCCGGACGACGTCCGGCTTGCCATCCACCACGGTCCCCACCGCGGACCGGATGGCACCGGTCGCGCGGATCAGTTCGGCGAGATCGACCGGCTCGGCACCAGTGCTCACC
>JBKPQU010000195.1:0-8474 GCA_046734255.1 Actinomycetota bacterium | reverse complement strand
CGCCCGGGTGGAGCGCCGTCGAGATCGTCCGCTCGATCTCGTCGAACGGCCGGCCCACGTCCGCGCAGTGCCGGCCGAGCACCTCGAGCTGCCGCCGGACGGCCGCCCCGCCGTCCGGGATGTCGAAGAGGTTGCAGGCGTCGGCCTTCTCGGCCACCAGCCGAAGGGTGCGCCTCTCGCCGGTGCCTCCGATCAGCACGGGCGGGCGCGGACTGCTGATCGGCCGCGGGCTGCCGATCGGCCGCTCGAGCCGCGTCGTCCTGCCCTCGAACGGGGAGTCGTCACCGGCCCACATCCGCTCGGCCAGGTCGAGGGTGTCGGCCAGCCGGTCGAACCGAGCAGGTACGGGTGGCATGTCGATCCCCATGGCCGTTGCCTCGGCGTCGTTGTAGCCCGCGCCGATCCCGAGCCAGGCTCGGCCCCCGGACAGCACGTCGAGCGTGGTCACGGCCTTCACCAGCAGGGCCGGGGCGCGGAAGATCGCGCCGGCGACAAGCGTGCCCAGCCTGATCCGGCTGGTCCGGGCGGCCAGGAAGCCGAGCGTCGTGTACGCCTCCAGCGCCGGCTCGCTGGGGTCGGATGCCGGGTCGGCCTGGAACAGGTGGTCGGCGATCCAGACCGTGTCGAGGCCGGCGTCCTCGGCCGCCCCCGCGATCGCGCCGAGGCGGTCGGGGAGGGCCGCCGGGCCATCCGGGAACGACACGTTCGTGATGCTCAGGCTGATTCGCATCCAACGATGTTAGCTATCTAACTGTTAGATGTCTAATCGATGTGGACGGCGTGACGGCTCCTGCCGGCAGGACGGCGTGGGCACCCACCACCTGGTTGACGATCTGTGTGACGCGCAGGTCGACCACGACGCTCGCGAGCGCCACGGCGTCCGGGCGACTGAGCTCGTGCAGCCGGCCGAGCAGGCCGAACATCGCGTCCAGGGCCTGGTGGACGGCGTCCTCGAGCGTGTCACCGAGGCCCATCGTGATCCACGTGCCATCAGCGGTGCGAGCCACCGGCCGGGTCGTCGGGACGTCGCGGCGGACGTCGAACGCGAGTTCCACCCGCGCCATCGGGCACACGAACGCCGACCCACTCACCACACCGTCACCCTGAGCGGCGTGCCCGTCGCCCACCGAGAACAAGGCACCTGTCACGGGCACCGGCAGGAACAGCGTGCTGCCCGCCACCAGCTCCAGGCAGTCGAGGTTGCCGCCCCACCGCCGCGGCGGGGTGGTCGAATGCTCGCCCGGCTCAGGCGGCGGCATTCCGAGGACGCCCATGAACGGTCGCAGCGCCACGACGTGCCCGTACTGGTCGACCCCGAGGCGCGCGGCGGGATCCAGGGTCCACCGCAGGACCGCTTTCTCCTCTGTCAGCCGATACCGCTCGTTGTACGGCGTCGGCCGACCGCCCGCGAACGTGGTCCCGTAGGCACCGGGCCGCACATCGACCACGCGCACTACCAGGGTGTCGCCGACGTCCACGCCTCGAACCGCCACCGGCCCGGTCAGGGCGTGCCCGTCCCCCTCCTTCCACGCGGGGTGCCGCTCCTCGTGAGCATCCCCCTGCCACGGGCCGGTCGACCATCCGGAGTCGAGCGTCGTGAACACGACTGTGTCGCCCGGATCGACGGTGAGGACCGGAGCCCGGTCCGGAGAGAACGTGCCGTGCAGCGTGCGCCCGTCGGCGTCGAGCCGATGCGTGACCATGCGCTCACGGTCCCAGACGCCTCCACGCCCGGCGCCACGCCCGGCAGGCCGCTCGCCGCCTCGATCACCACTGCTCGGCCTTGATTTTCACCCACTCCGGGTGATGCGCTGCCTGCGGAAGGGGCCATTGTTTGGAGGAGTCCGGGCGGCCGGTCCTGCGACCGGTGCGCGCGGCCCGAACCCTTGTCGAGCGCGAGCGGAGTTGTGAGGGCTGAGATGACTGACCCTAGGGACGATCTTGACGATCTGGGTCCCATCGACTACCTGGTGGTCGAGTTCCCCGGCAGCCGGATGACGGGTGAGGGCCTGCCGATTCTCGTCGACCTGGTCGACCGCGGGATCATCCGGATCCTCGACCTCGAGTTCGTGAAGAAGGAGCTCGACGGGACGATCCGCGGGGTGACGATCGCCGATTTCGACCATGACGGCACCCTCGACGTCGCCGTTTTCGAGGGGTCCTTCTCCGGGCTCCTGGATCAGGGCGACATCGACGAGGCGGGCTCCGTGCTCCAGCCCGGGGACTCGGCGGGGATCATCATCTACGAGAACCACTGGGCGGCGCCCTTCGCGGCGGCACTCCGGCGCGGCGGCGGCCAGGTGGTGGCCAGCGGGCGGATCCCGTTGGCGAGCATCATGGAGGCGCTGGACGCCACCGAGTCCGTCTCCTGACAGGGACCGACTGCGAGAAGGGAAGGAACATGCCTGGACTCATTCGTGGTGTGGCGCGGACGGCCGTGGTCGCGGGAACAGCGACCGCCGTCTCCAACCGCGTCTCCCGTCGGCAGGCCAACAGGTGGGCGGGGCAGGAGCAGCAGCAGTACGACGAGCAGCAGCAGCAGTACCAGCAGCAGCAGTATCAGCAGCCGGCCTACCAGGAGCCGCCGCCCGCGCCGGCGGCGCCCAGCATGGACGAGGCGATCGCCCAGATCAAGCAACTCGGCGAGCTGAAGGACCAGGGGCTGCTCACCGAGGAGGAGTTCGCGGCACAGAAGGCCAGGCTCCTCGGCTCCTGAGGCTTCGCCCGCATCGAACGCCAGCCCCCCGGCCGATCCGCCGGGGGGCTTCGGCGCGCCCCGCGGTCGTCCGCGGGCCGGAGGTCACCGCTGGGAGGGGACGCTCAGGCAGAGTGTGTAAACTCTCGGCCTAAATCGTCACGAACCCCCTCATATCGGAAGCGGCGGTGATGACGATGACGGCGTCGACGGGTGCCGGGCCCACCTCAGAGGCTGCGGCGGAGGAGAACCCGCTGCTGCTCGGCAGGATGGTCCCGCGGGTGCCGCTGGACCGCACGTCCCCGTTCGATCCGCCTGCGGACTACCGGCGACTGCGGACCGAGGATCCGGTGAGCCGGCTCGACTTTCCCGACGGCCGCCAGGGGTGGCTGCTCAGCCGGTACGAGGACGTGCGCGCGGTGCTGGCCGACCCTCGGGTCAGTTCCCGGCGCAATCTGGGGACGAACCCGATCCGCGAGCTGCCGCCGGAGGCCGAGGAGCTGTTCCGCGTCCAGCCCGGCCAGTTCATCGGGATGGACCCGCCGGAGCACACCCGCTACCGGCGGCTGCTCACGGGTCAGTTCACGGTCCGCCGGATGAACGCGCTGGTTCCGAGGATCGATCAGATCGTCGCCGACCACCTCGAGGCGATGGCGAGCATGGAGCCGCCGGTGGACATGGTGCAGGCGTTCGCGCTTCCGGTCCCGTCCCTGGTGATCTGCGAGCTGCTCGGCGTCCCCTACACCGACCGGGCACTCTTCCAGCGCCGGGCCAGGCACTGCTGTCGATGAACACCGACTTCAAGACCCTCATGCACGCACGCAACGAGATGCGCGCGTACATGTTCGACCTGATCGCCGCGAAGCGACGTCGCCCCGAGGACGACCTGCTCAGCGGCCTGGCCCAGCGCGAGACGCCGGAGGGCGAGCTCACCGACGAGGAGCTCGTGAACATCGGCAACCTGCTGCTCATCGCCGGCCACGAGACGACCGCGAACATGCTCGCGCTGGGCACGCTGACCCTGCTCCAGCATCCCGACCAGCTCGCGGTGCTGCGCTCGGATCCTCCGCTGCTCGACCAGGCGGTCGAGGAGCTGCTGCGGTACCTGTCGATCGTCCAGTTCGGCGTGGTGCGGACGGCGCTGGAGGACTTCGAGGTCGGCGGCCGGCACATCCGGGCGGGGGAGCCGATCATCGCGTCGCTGGCGTCCGCGGACCGCGACGCGGCGCAGTTCCCCGACCCGGACGTGCTGGACCTGACCCGGGAGTACTCCCCGCACCTCGCGTTCGGCCACGGCGTCCACCAGTGCCTGGGCCAGCAGTTGGCGCGGGTGGAGATGAAGGCGGGCTTCCGGGCGCTGTTCGAGCGCTTCCCCACGCTGCGCCTCGCCGTGCCGCTCGATCAGGTGCCGATGCGCACGGACATGTTCGTGTACGGCGTCCACGAGCTCCCGGTCACCTGGGGCGAACACGACCGATGAGGGTGGTCGTCGATGTCGAGCGCTGCCGCGGTGCCGGGCAGTGCGCGCTGACGGCACCGCTGGTGTTCGATCAGGACGAGGAGAAGGGGACGGTGGTCGTCCTCGACCCCGAGCCACCGCCCGTGCTGCACGACGCCGTCCGCCGGGCGGCCGGCCTCTGCCCGAACTCAGTGATCAGCCCCTCGGACGACACCTGACGGCCAGGCTGACCCGGCAGACGCTTCCCGCGGCCCTTGGTGTGCGGCGTTATGCGCATCGTCGGCCCTTGGTGTGCGGCGTTGTGCGCATCTTCGTCCCGACTGTGCGGCGTTACGCGCACCCTTGATGCCCACGGCGTGACACCGTGGTCGCCCTATGCCCACGGTGTCACGCCGTGGGCATAGGGGTCGGTCCGGGCCGTCACGAGGACTCTGGCTGGTCCTCGCGGCGGTGGCCCTCGGCGAGCTCGCGGAGATCCTCCTCGCTGAGCGAGGAGGGGTCGACCTCGACCGCGCGGCATTCCGTGACCGTGCGCACGGTCGCCGTGCGGTGACCCGACTCGAGTCCCGCACGCTCGCCGATCAGCGATCCCGGCCCGACCTCGCCGACCACCTGGCCGTCGACCTCGATCGCCATCACGCCGTCGAGCAGCAGCACCATGCCCTCGGCGCGGTCGCCCTGGGCGATGATCGTCGTCCCGGCCGGCACCCGCCGGGGCTTAGGCGGCCGCCGCCCGCCACGCATGACCATCGTGGAGAGCCTTCGCTCCAGCGCCGTCTCCGCTGCCGCGGACGGGATCGCGGTCTCCTTGTCCCCCCAGGGGGAGTTGGCCGGTGTCGCCGTCTTGTACCAGGTCTTGAAGTCGATCACGGCGGACTTCCCGGTCACCCGGCCGTCGGAGTCGTACAGCCAGTGCCGGGGGAAGGTGCTGCCGCCGAGCAGCTCCCTGTCCACCGTGCCGTCGGCGTGGAGCGTGAGCGCGAGCGTCGTCCACACGGTCGGCCCCTGGATCCGGACGAACGGTGCCTCGCTCACCAACCGGGGCGCGGGCAGGCCCGGACGGCCGCCGGCGGTCTGGACGAACCGCACGAACCCGTCGCCCACCTCAGGGGCCGGGTGGAGGTCGGGGAAGGCGAACGCCTCCACGAGAACGCGCATGCCACCCAGCCGGACCCTGGTGGTCGACACGCGGCCGTCGCCGTCCTGGCCGAAGTCGACGATGCGACCGTCCTCGATCTCGGCCCAGGCGCTGAGGTGGTTCGCGAACCGCGCGCCGTCGGGCCCGACGGCCTTGGCGACATCGGTGATCACCTCCTCCGGCGGGTCGTCGTAGTGGGTGATGCCGAGGTCGAACGGGAGCCGGGTGAGCCCCGAGATCGCCTCCGACGGGATCCACGAGATGCTGGTGACTGACGCAGCTACCCGCATCGGCCTCACTCCTTCCACGATTCCGCGAAACGCCTACTCCGAGGCCCTGTACAGCTGCCAGCGGTCCGGCACGCCCTTGAGTTCGTGTTCCCCGATGTCGTGGAAGTGCAGCCCGGAACCGGCCACGAGGTCCTTGACCGTTCGCGACACGACCACGTCCCCTGCCCCCGCCCGGCCGGCCACGCGGGCTCCGATGTGGACGGCGATCCCGCCGATCCCGTCGGTCCGCAACTGCACCTCACCCGTGTGGACGCCGGCGCGGATCTGCAACCCGAGCGGCACCACGGCGTCGCGGATGGCCAGCGCGCACCGCACGGCCTTGGCGGGTCCGGTGAAGGTGGCCAGGAAGCCGTCCCCCGCCGTGTCGACCTCGGTCCCGTCGTAGGCCTGCAGGTGCCGCCGGACCACGCGGTTGTGCGCCTCCAGCAGGTCGCGCCACCGGCGGTCGCCGATGGCCGCGGCCCGCTCGGTGGACCCCACGAGGTCGGTGAAGAGCACCGTGGCCAGGACGCGCTCACCGTCGGCCGGGACGGCCGTGCCGGTCAGGAACTCCTGGATCGCGGCGATCACGGCGTCGGTGTCGCCGAAGAAGTGCGGGTGGTCGGACCCCGGCAGCTCGACGTACTTCGCGCCGGGAATGTGGCTCGCCAGGTAGCGACCGTGCTCGACCGGCGCGAAGACGTCGTCCGTGCGGTGGACCACCAGGGTGGGGACGCGGATCGTCGAGAGGATCCCGCGGACGTCGTTCGCCAGCGCGATGCTCATCAGGGCCGTTGCTGTTCCCGGGCTGGCGGAGAGGCGCTCGAACTGTCCCGACCACATCCGGACCCGCGGATCGCCCACGACGCTCGGCGCCATCAGGCCCACCAGGTCGCCATGGCCCCAGTGCTCGAGCACGCCCTGCATCAGCGGTGTGAGGGCCTCCGGTCGCGGGCCGATCGGGTACCCGTCGCCGGAGAAGAACCGGGGCCACGCCGCGTAGAGGACGAGCGACGACACGCGCTCCGGACGGGTCGCCGCGAACATCATCGACTCGGCACCGCCCTCGGACGCGCCCATGACCGCGGCCCGCCGGCTGCCGACGGCCTCAAGGATGGCTTCGAGATCCTCCAGACGCTGTTCGAGCGTGGGGAGGGCCGTGGTGGGAACCGGATCGGACAGGCCCGTTCCCCGCTTGTCGAACATGATGAGCCGGCTGAACGACGCCAGCTGGCGCAGCGAGCGGGCCAGCGACGGTTCCTCCCACCGCAGCTCGCAGTGGGAGAAGGCCTCCGCGACCACGAGCAGATCGATCGGCCCGTCGCCGATCACCTGGTACGCGAGGTGCACCCCTCCGCTGTTGACGTACTGCGTCTCCGGCAGCTCCATGCCCCCCTCCCCGGGTCACATCGAAGGATGCCCGGCCGCGGGGTCCACCGTCACCCCGTCGGCCGATGCCCCCGATGCCCGCGAGACGGCCCGCACGGGGAGGACATCGCCCTGGCGGGCGAAGCTCGTCGGGCGCCCGCCGGGTGTCTCGGTGAAGCGAGCTGCGAGCGCGTCGAGCTGGTCGTCGGTCCGCCCCGGAGCGTGGTGGATGACGACCAGCCGGCCCACGTGGCACAGGTCGGCGAGCCACGCGGCGTCCTCGATCGTCGAGTGCCCGTAGGCGAGCGCCGTCGTCTCCTCGCCGTCCACGAACTGCCCGTCGTGCAGCAGGACGTCGACGCCGTGGATGAGCTCGGTACCGGCCACGGGTGAGTGCCGGAAGACGGGCCGGTTGTGGTCGGGGAGGTAGGCGATGCTCGCGCCGTCCAGATCGACCCGGATCACGTAGGTCTCGCCGCCCTTGTGCTCCACCGATGCCACGCGGACGCGCGCGGCGCCGGCCCGCGGGCCGACGGGCAGCTCGCCGGGGTCCGCCAGCAGGAAGCGCCAGGACCCGAGCAGGCCCTCCGGCTCGATCGGGAAGTGCGGCGGGGACATCGCGCGCGCCAGCACGTCACGCGCCGTCTCCCGGCCGCCGTGTGGGGTGGGGTCCCCGCGGTCCCCTCCGATCGCGGGGACCCACAGATCCACACGGGCTTCCGGATGGTCGAGCGACGGGCAGAACGGCAGTCCCTGGACGTGGTCCCAGTGCAGGTGGCTGAGGACGATCGCCCCGTCGAACGGCCGACCGCCGAGCAGGTCCGGCAGGGACCGCACGCCCGTGCCGGCGTCCAGGACCAGGTGGGGGACGTCGTCGGCGTCCGCGAGGACGGCGATGCAACTGGTGTGCCCCCCGTAGCGCACGAAGGCCGCGCCGGGCGCCGGCGTGGATCCCCGCACACCGAGGATCGCGAGCCTCACGGAATGGACTGTTCCGAGCGCGTGACCTGCTCCTCCCGGCGGTGGCCCTCGGCCAGTCGCTGGAGCGCGTCGCTGTCGACGACATCCGCTCCGGCCTCGGCGATCCGCACGGGCGTGACCGCGGTGAGGGTCGCCGTACGGAGGCCGCCCTCGAGGATGGCCCGCTCCCCGAGCACCGCGCCGGGGCCGACCTCGCCGAGTACCTCGCCGGACACCGACACGCTCAGGACGCCGTCGAGCACCAGGTAGAGCGAGGAACCCGGCGACCCCTGGCTGGCCAGCACCTCGCCGGCCTCGAGCGTGAAGATCTGCGGCTTCGTCCCGCCGCGCATGACCAGGTGCGAGAGCTCGCGCTCCAGCGCCGTCTCGGCCGCGCTCACCACCACCGGGGAGTCCTCGGAGCCCCAGGGCGTCTTGTGCCATGACGGCTGGCCGAGCCAGCGGCCCCAGTCGGCGACGCCCGCCTTGAGCACGAGCTCGCCGTCGTGCCCGTAGACCCAGTGGCGCGGGAAGGGACTGGCACCGGTCAAGGACAGCTCGCTGCTTCCGTCGGAGCGCAGCGTC
>JBKPQU010000194.1:0-8667 GCA_046734255.1 Actinomycetota bacterium | reverse complement strand
CCATCCACCTGACGCTCGACCCGCGGGTCCAGGAGGCGGCCGAGGCCGCGCTGGCCGCCGCGCCCAAGCCGGCGGGCATGATCGCCATCCGGGTGGGCACCGGGGACGTGCTGGCGGTGGCCAACGGCGGGCCGGAGGGCGCCGAGGGGTACGACCGGGCCCTGCTCGGCCGATACCCACCCGGCTCGACGTTCAAGGTCGCATCGGCGCTCGCCCTGCTGACCGGCGGACTGTCCCCGGACGCGCTCGTGGACTGCCCGCCGATGATCACGATCAACGGCAAGGCGTTCCGGAACGCCGAGGGCGAGGTGCTCGGGCCGGTGCCGTTCCGGCTCGACTTCGCCCACTCCTGCAACACCGCGTTCGTGGGTAGCGCCAAGCGGATCACCAGCCGGCAGCTGGCCGACGCCGCGCAGTCCCTGGGGGTCGGCGCGCCGGACGCCCTCGGCGTCACCGCGTTCATGGGCGACGTCCCCGTGACCGGGGACGCCGTGCAGCACGCCGCGCAGGTGATCGGCCAGGGCAAGGTGCTGGTCAGCCCGCTGACCGAGGCCACGATGGCGGCCAGCGTGGCGTCGGGCCGCTTCGTGCCGCCCCGGCTGGTCACCGACCCCGCGCCCGAGGACGCGTCCACCCCCGGCCAGCCCCTCCCGACGGGGGCGGTCGGCCAGCTCCGCGCGATGATGCGCCTGGTCGTCACCTCGGGTACCGGGACGGTGCTGCGCGGCGTCCCGGGCGGCCCGGTCGCCGGCAAGACCGGAACCGCCGAGTTCGGCAGCGGCAACCCGCCCGCCACCCACGCATGGTTCACCGGATACCAGGGCGACATCGCGTTCGCGTTCGTCGTCGAGGGCGGCGGCTTCGGCGGGGAGGTCGCCGCTCCCCTGGCCGCGGACTTCCTCCGCCGCCTCGCCGCCGGCTGAACCTCGCATCTACGGCCGGGAGGAGCGGGCGGCGTTGGCGACGATCGCGTCGTGCACGTACTGCGCGAGGCCCGGCGCGACCGACTCGTAGTGCTCGGTGAACCGCGGGTCGGCCAGGTACATCTCCGCCAGGCCGAGGTGGATCTCCGTGCTGCAGTCGTAGAACCAGCGGCTGATGTGGTCACGATGCGCCTGGGCGGCGTCCATCGCCTCGGCACTGTCCGCGGGCAACCCGGCGGCCTGCGCGGCGGCCAGCCGCTCCCGGATCGCCTCGGCCTCGGCGCCCATCGCCTTCCAGTCGTCCTTCGTGTAGGACGCCGTCCGGCGCTGCGACTCGCGGTAGGCGTCCGTCTCGCCCCAGCGCTGCTCCGCCTCCTCCGCGTACTCGGTCGGGTCGTGGTCCCCGAACACCTCGAGCATCTCCTCCGGGTTCAGGTTGATCCCCATCCTGTGTGCCTCCATCGTTCGTTCCAGGGTGGCCAGCATCCGCTGCAACCGCTCGATCCGGCCGGCCAGCAGGTCGCGCTGGCGGCGCAGGTGCCGCATCGGGTCGGAGTCGCCGTCCAGGAGCCGGGCGATCTCCTCCAGGCTGAAGCCGAGCTCCCGGTACCCGAGGATCCGCTGCAGCCGCGCGAGGTCCGCCTGGTCGTAGCTGCGGTAGCCGGACGGCGTCCGCGCCGACGGCCGCAGCAGCCCGATCCGGTCGTAGTGGTGCAGGGTGCGCACCGTGACCCCGGCCACGCGGGCGACCTCGCCGACCGACCAGCCGACGGCGGTGACCGCCTGGCTCATCCCGCTCACCCCCTCCGGCCCGAGCCGCACGCGTCGCACGGCCTCGTTGTCACGACGCTAGGCCCTGACGCCGCGTCAGGGTCCAGCCCGTTTCCCGGCACGTGCCGTAGCGTCTTGACCATGCCCCGCACCCGCCTCTACCAGGACGGGAAGCTCATCGCCGAGGACTTCCCGGCCGCCGAGGTCTCGGACCACCTCGAGGACCCCTCGTCCGTGGTCTGGCTGGACCTGTGCCTGGAAGACGGCGACAAGCTCGAGACGGTCTCCGAGGAGCTGAACCTGCATCCGCTGGCGGTCGAGGACGCCGTCCAGCCGCACGAGCGGCCCAAGCTCGACCGCTACGAGCACCACCTGTTCCTGAGCGCGTACAAGACCG
The DNA here is from genome assembly GCA_046734255.1 of Actinomycetota bacterium. Classification (GTDB taxonomy): domain Bacteria; phylum Actinomycetota; class Actinomycetes; order Actinomycetales; family Kineosporiaceae; genus JBKPQU01. Next base: position 6,576 of record JBKPQU010000194.1, on the reverse strand, counting down.
GGGTGGATCGCCAGACCGGCCAGATCGCCCTGATCGAGATCGCGGCGTTCGTCACCCACCAGGCCCTGGTCACCGTCCGGAAGAGCGCGAAATTCCGGATGGACCCCGTCATCCAGCGCTGGGACGCCTCACCCGACCTCGCCAAGTACGGGGTCGGCTTCCTGCTGCACGGCCTGGTCGACTACATCGTCGACAGCCACTTCGAGGCCGTTCAGGTGTTGGACGACGAGATCGAGGGCCTGCAGGACCTGCTGTTCGCGGAGCGCCCGCCGGACAAGCAGGTGCAGCGCCGCTCCTTCGAGCTGCGCCGCAGCCTGGTGCTGCTGCGGCGCGTGGTGCTGCCGATGCGGGAGGTGGTGAACACGCTCATGCGCCGCGACCTGCACGTGGTCGACGAGGGCATGGCGCTGTACTACCAGGATGTCTACGACCACGTGCTGCGGGCCACGGAGTGGACGGAGTCCCTGCGCGACCTGGTCTCGACGATCCTGGAGACCAACATCACCCTGCAGGGCAACCGGATGAACTCGATCATGAAGAAGGTCACCAGTTGGGCGGCGATCATCGCCGTCCCGACCGCCATCACCGGTTTCTACGGGCAGAACGTGCCCTACCCCGGATTCGCGCACTGGTCGGGTTTCGTGACCTCGACGATTGCGATTGTGGTGCTGTCGGGCGGCCTGTACTGGATCTTCCGGAAGCACGACTGGCTCTGAGCCGGGACGGCGCGAACGCTCCACGAGGGAGCGACGTCGATCGCCGCCCCGGCTCATGACCAGGGCACTTGGTCCGAAGAGGTGGCTGAGCCGATCGATCAGCCGGTGGAGGATGCGCGCTCGGCGAGCGCGTCCAGGCTGGCGGCCCAGCGCAGGCGCAGCGGGTCCAGGAGCCGCTCGTCCGCGATCCGTTCGTGCCGCAGGTCGACGATCGTGTCCTCGCCGTCGGCCCGCAGGTCGATCTCCACGACCGAGGGAGGGCTGTCCGGCGTGGCGTGCCAGGACACCCTCAACTGCTCGAGTGGGTGGTAGCTGCGTACGACACCGCTGGTGCCGTCCGTGCAGTGGTACGGCTCGCCCTTCCCACCGAGCTCCGCACCCTCGCCCAACCAGCCGGAAGCGCCCTCGCGGCTGACCAGCACCTGCCACACGCGGCCCAGAGGGGCCGCAACGGCTCGGCTGACATCCAGCGCGAAAGCGCCTCCGGAGTGTGCGACGGTCGTGGCCTCCGACCCGACAGGTGTCGTCATCGCGCCTCCCATTTCCCCGCTCGACCGGTTCCGTTCGCGCAACCGGTGCTGCCTAGCAGACCAAAGTTCTGACGGCAGCGGCAATCCCCCGCGCCGACGATTTCGCCCTCACCGGTGTGTCGCGGCAGACGCCTTCCAGGGCGTGCCGCGACTTGCCCGCCAAAGGCCGACCAAGGTCGCTCAAAGGTGACGAAGCGCTCGCCCGACCCCCAGCCGCTCGGCCAGCGCGATCGCGTCCACGGGCGCCCTGACTTTGACGTCGTTGTCGAAGTAGACGAAAACGTCCCGTCCGGGCAGCGACGGGGGCGGCCCGGCGACCGTCCGCGCTCCCCGCGGCTGGCCGCCGTCCCGCCAGGCGGCCACCTTGGCGGCCCAGGCGTCCAGGGCCTCCCGGCCGTACCCGCTGACGTACAGCTCCTCGGAGCCGTGCAGCCGGACGTAGACGAAGTCCGCGGTCAGGTCCTCCATCACCGGCCACTTCCCGGCGGAGTCGGCCACCACGAGACCCACCCCGTAGCCGCGCAGCAGGTCGACGAAGCGGGCGTCCTCGAAGCTGCGGTGCCGCACCTCGACCGCGTGCCGAAGCGGGCGGTCGGCGTCGGTGGTGGTCCAGGCCCGACCCTCGACCCGCTCGTCGTGGCGGCGGGCCAGCTCCGCGGCCGCGCCGGTGGTGGTCGGGAGCTGGGCCAGGAACCCGGCCAGCCGGTCGGGGTCGAAGCCTAGCGTGGGGGGCAGCTGCCACAGCAGCGGGCCCAGCTTTGCGCCCAGCGCCAGCACGCCGGAGGCGAAGAAGTTCGCCAGCGGCGCCTCGACCCCGGCCAGCTTCTTCATGTGGGTGATGAACCGGCCGCCCTTGACCGAGAACACGAAGTCGTCCGGCGTCTGCTCGTACCACGCCTGGTAGTTCTCCGGGCGCTGCAGCGCGTAGAACGAGCCGTTGATCTCCACCGAGTTCATCCGCTCCGCGGCGTAGGCCAGCTCCGCGCGCTGCGGCAGGCCGGCGGGGTAGAAGGTCCCCCGCCACGGCGGGTACCGCCATCCCGAGATCCCGATCCGGACGTCGGCCACGCCCAACCGTAGGCCCGCGACCGGCCCGCCGCTCAGCGGGCGAGGAAGTGGATCCCCAGCCACACCCACCAGGCCAGGACCGCGACCCGACCGGGCGTGGTCCGCATGGTCGAGGCCAGGCAGCGCGCCGCGGTCGGCCGCTCGGGGAGGCGCCGGGCCCGCCACTCCAGCGCGATGCCGGCGGCCAGCAGGAGGAGGAAGCCGGTGATGCTGTCCGCGGTCCCGCTCACGGCAGCTCCTCCGGGATCTCCGCGGTCGAGGGACGGCGGAGCAGCCAGATCCCCGCGGCGAACCACACGACGGTGGCGGCGCCGCGGATCATCGGGTGCGCGAGAATCGGGTCCATCAGGTCGCTCAGCGTGGGCAGGTGGGCCTCGTGGAGCAGCGTGTAGAACTCCCAGACGCCGAGCACCACCAGCCACGCCAGCCACACCCGCCCGCCGGGCACCGCGGGTGAGCCGGATCCCGCGCGGCGGCGCAGCGCCGCCACCATGAGCGCGCCGCCCGAGAGCAGCACCGCGACGAACGCCTGGACGGTCAGCTCGCCGTAGGTGGCCACGGTGGCCGCCACCGGGATCGCGGTGATCGCCCAGGCGAGCATCCGGGCGTGCCCGAGCTCGGCGCGGGTCGCGGTGTGGTGTGCCACGTCCACCATGGTGCGCGCCGGTCCCCCGGCCCGTGCGCCCTACCCTGGCCTCGGGATGGACACGACGGACGCGGGCGCGTCGCCGGCGGACCTGCGCGAGCGCCTGCCGGATCTGATGCTGCGCGACCAGCACCGCCTGCTGCGGCGGCTGGACCGCGCCCGCGGCACGCGCGACGCGCGGCAACGCGACGAGCAACTGGCCGAGGTCGCCGCCGCAGTGGACGCCGCGGAGCAGCGGGTACGGCGCCGCAGGGCCGGCGTCCCGACGATCACTTATCCTCCCGAGCTTCCGGTCAGCCAGCGCAAGGACGACATCCTCGCCGCGATCCGCGACCACCAGGTGGTCATCGTGGCCGGCGAGACGGGCTCGGGGAAGACCACCCAGCTGCCGAAGATCTGCCTGGAGCTGGGCCGCGGCGTGCGCGGCCTGATCGGGCACACCCAGCCGCGCCGGATCGCCGCGCGCTCGGTCGCCGAGCGGATCGCCGAGGAGCTGTCCGTCCCGCTCGGCGAGGCGGTCGGCTACACCGTTCGCTTCACCGACCGGGTCGGCGACGCCACGCTGCTCAAGCTGATGACCGACGGCATCCTGCTGGCCGAGATCCAACGGGACAGCCAGCTCCGCGCCTACGACACGCTGATCATCGACGAGGCGCACGAGCGGAGCCTGAACATCGACTTCCTCCTCGGGTACCTGAAGCGACTGCTGCCCCGCCGTCCGGACCTCTCGCTCGTGATCACCTCGGCGACCATCGACCCGCAGCGCTTCTCCCGGCACTTCGGCGACGCACCCGTGGTCGAGGTGTCCGGGCGCACCTACCCGGTCGAGATCCGCTACCGGCCGCTGGTGGCCACCACGGACGATCCCGCCCGGCCCGGCGCCGCCCGGGACCAGACGGAGGCGATCACCGACGCGGTCGAGGAGGTCTGCGCGGTCGGACCGGGCGACGTCCTGGTGTTCCTGTCCGGCGAGCGGGAGATCCGGGACACCGCGGACGCGCTCGCGGGGCTGCGCCTGCCCGGCCGGCCCGGGCCGGTCGAGGTGCTGCCGCTGTACGCGCGGCTGTCCGCCGCCGAGCAGCACCGGGTCTTCGCCCCGCACCCCGGGCGGCGGATCGTGCTCGCCACCAACATCGCCGAGACCTCGCTGACCGTGCCCGGCATCCGGCTCGTCGTCGACCCCGGGACGGCGCGGATCTCCCGGTACAGCCACCGGCTCAAGGTGCAGCGCCTGCCGATCGAGCCGATCTCGCAGGCCTCGGCGAACCAGCGAGCCGGGCGGTGCGGGCGCGTCGCCGAGGGCGTCTGCGTGCGGCTGTACGAGGAGCAGGACTTCCTCGCCCGCCCGGAGTTCACCGACCCGGAGGTGCTGCGAACGAGCCTGGCATCGGTGATCCTGCAGATGGCCGCCCTCGGACTCGGCGAGGTCGCCGCCTTCCCGTTCCTCGACCCACCCGATCGCCGCCAGATCGCCGCCGGCGTCCAGGTGCTGGAGGAGTTGGGGGCCCTGCGGCCGGACGCCGGTCAGCCGCGCAAGCAGCTGACGCCGCTCGGCCGCCGCCTGGCGCAGCTGCCGATCGACCCCCGGCTCGGCCGGATGGTGCTCGAGGCCGACGAGCGCGGCTGCCTCCGGGAGGTTCTGGTGATCGCGGCCGCGCTGTCCATCCAGGACCCACGGGAACGCCCGGCGGACGCCCGAGAGGCGGCCGACGCGGCGCACGCCCGGTTCGCCGACCCGGACTCCGACTTCCTCGGCTACCTGCAGCTGTGGAACCACCTGCGGGAGGAGCAGGCCGCCCGCTCCACCAGCCAGTTCCGCAGGATGTGCCGGGCGGGGTTCCTCAACTACCTGCGGGTGCGGGAGTGGCAGGACCTGCACGGCCAGCTGCGGCAGGTGACCCGCGGGCTGGGGATGACCGCCAACTCCGGGGCGGCGCCGCCCGAGGCCATCCACACCGCGCTGCTCGCCGGGTTGCTGTCGCACCTGGGGGCCCGGGACACGGCGACCCAGGAGTACCTCGGGGCGCGCGGCGCCCGGTTCAGCATCTCCCCGGGGTCCGTGCTGTTCCGCAAGCGGCCTGAATGGGTGATGGCCGCAGAGCTGGTCGAGACCACCCGGCTGTGGGGCCGCATCGTCGCCCGGATCGAGCCGGAGTGGGCCGAGGCGCTGGCCCCGCACCTGGTGCGGCGCAGCTACAGCGAGCCGCACTGGGACGCCGATCGCGGCGCAGTCCTGGCCTACGAGAAGGTGATGCTCTACGGCGTCGTGCTCGTGGCCGCCCGCCGCGTCGGGTACGGGCGGGTTGACCCGGCGGTCTCCCGGGAGCTGTTCATCCGGCACGCGCTGGTCGAGGGCGACTGGCGCAGCCACCACCGGTTCCTGGCGCACAACCGCGAGCTGGTGGCGGCGGTCCGGGACCTGGAGGACCGGGCCCGGCGGCGGGACCTGCTGATCGACGAGGAACGCATGTTCGAGTTCTACGACCAGCGGGTGGGCCCGGACGTGGTCTCGGGCCGGCATTTCGACAGCTGGTGGAAGGCGGTCCGGCGGTCACACCCGGACCTGCTGGACTTCCCGCCGTCGATGCTGCTGGACGACGAGGCCGGCGGGGTGCGCGAGGGCGACTTCCCCGACGTGTGGCAGCAGGACGGGCTCAGTCTGCGACTGAGCTACCGGTTCGAGCCCGGCAGCCCGGACGACGGCGTCACCGTGCAGGTCCCGCTGCAGGTGCTCAACCAGGTCCGGGAGGACGACTTCGCCTGGCAGGTGCCGGGCCTGCGGGAGGAGCTGGTCACCGCGCTGATCCGGTCGCTGGCCAAGCCGATCCGGCGGCACTTCGCGCCCGCACCCGACCATGCGCGCGCCGTCCTGTCCCGGCTGCGCCCGCGGCAGGGGCCGCTGCCGGCGGCGCTGGCCCGCGAGCTCGAGGCGGTCGGCGGCGTCACGGTGCCCGAGGACGCCTTCGACCTGAGCCGGGTGCCCGCTCACCTGACGATGACCTTCCAGGTCACCGACGGCGGGCGCGTTCTGGCCGAGGGCAAGGACCTGGACGAGCTGCGCCTGCGCCTGCGCCCGCGGTTGCGGGCCGTCATCTCCCGCGCCGCGGAGGGGATCGAGCGGACCGGCCTACGCACCTGGGACCTGGAGGCACTGCCGCGCACCTTCGAGCACACCGACGGCGCCCTGTCGGTCCGCGGCTACCCCGCGCTGGTCGACGAGGGCGACGACGTCGCCGTCCGGGTGCTGGACACCGAGGCCGAGCAGCGCCGGGCGATGTGGGCCGGTACCCGGCGGCTGCTGCTGCTCGCCCTGCCCTCGCCGGTGCGGGCCGCCGCGAACCGGCTGAGCAACCCCGCCAAGATCGTGCTGGCGGACAACCCGCACGGCAGCGTCGGCGCCCTGCTGGAGGACTGCCTGCGCTGCGCCGCCGACGCGCTGATCGCCGAGAACGGCGGCCCGGCATGGGACCGGCAGTCGTTCGCCACGCTGCTCGAGGCCGTCCGCGGCCGGCTGCCGGAGACCATGTTCGACGTCCTGGTCCGGACCGAGCGCGTGCTCGCCGTGGCGCAGGAGGTCGAGCGCACGCTGGAGGCCACGGCCAGCCCGGCCCTGAGC
>JBKPQU010000193.1:0-14863 GCA_046734255.1 Actinomycetota bacterium | reverse complement strand
TCCTTCAGGTGGTCCAGCCTGCGCCGAGTGTCATCGACGGCGGGCGCCTGCTCGGCGGGGGCCTCCGTCGAGGGGGAGAGGAAGAAGTTCGCCAGGTAGCCGGTGAAGGTTCCGAAGATGCCGACGCCGATCACGATGATGACGCTGCCCATCTCTCGGCCATGCGTGGTGACGGGGTAGACGTCCCCGTAGCCGACCGTCGACATCGTGGCGATCACGTACCACAGGGCGTCCGACGCGGTGGTGATGTTGGCGTCCGGCGCACCCTTCTCCAGAGCCAGCATCGCCAGGCTGCCGAACTCCAGGACGAGGATGCCCATCAGGAGCAGCGAGAGCAGCGCGCTCCCGGCACGATCCTTGATCAGGGCGCGCCCGATGCGCTTCGCGCCGTAGGTGCGCAGCAGCCGGATCACACGGACGAGCCGGAAGATGCGCAGCACCTTCACCTGCGGGAAGGGCAGGCTGGCGAGCAGATCGGCCCAGCCGAACCCGCGGAAGAAGTACTGGGACTTCGACTCCGCCCGGCGCAGCCGGATCAGGAAGTCGATCAGGAACACGGCGCTCAGCACGATGTCGGTCACGCGAACCACCTGCTGGAGAGCCTCGTCGCGCAACAGCGCCAACAAGACGATGTTCACGAGCGACAGGACCGAGAGCGCTCCGACGAAGATCTCGTATCCGGTGTTGCCGAGTTCGGAGCGGGGCGACGCGGTGGCGGACATGATCCTCCTCAGGTCGTCCCGCCCAAGGATGGCGAACGGCGACCCCGAGGAGAATGCCAGGCCGGGCCTCAGCCGGGCACGGCCGCCCCGATCGGCGGGACGGCGAACCCACCGTCCGCCCGCTCCAGAGCGGCGGCCACCCGCAGGCAGGTGGCGTCGTCGAAGTGCCGCCCGACGATCATCAGGCCGGCGGGCAGGCCGTCGACGAGACCGGCCGGCACGGAGGTCGCCGGGTGCCCGGTGACGTCGAAGGGGGCGGTGTTGACGATCATCTCCAGCGCGCGGACGAGGTACTCCTCGCGCGGCGCGCCCGGCTCGACCAGCGGGGTGGCGGTGATCGGCAGCGTCGGCATGACCAGGACGTTGTAGCCGGACAGCGCGTCGTCGTAGGCCTGACGAAGCTCCAGCGCAAGGTTGCGCGCCATCGCGTAGTGCTGCCCGTAGTACCCGTCGATCGCGTAGCGGCCGGCGAGCAGCACGAGCTTGACGGTCTCGGAGAACTGCTCCGAGCGCTCGCGCCACTGGCGGCCGTAGTGCGCGATCAGCTCCGGGTCGTACAGCCCCTTCCAGTTCATCCCGTAGGCGTTGCCGTCGATCATCTGCGCGGTCGCGCCCTCGGTCGCGATCACGTTCCACACGTGCATCGCGTCCAGGTGCCACGGCACCGACACCTCCTCGACGTCCAGGCCGGCCGCGGCCAGGCGGCCGATCGCGGCGCGCACCGCCTCGTCGACGCCGGGGTCGGACAGGTCCGGGATGCCGAAGCCCTCCGGGACGACGCCGACCCGCATGCCCCGGGTCGGTGCGTCGAGCGCGGCAAGGTAGTCGACCGGCTCGATCGTCTCCGGCTGGCGGGGATCGAGGCCGTCCGGTCCGGCCAGGATGCCGAGCATCAGCGCGGCGTCCTCGACCGTGCGAGTGATCGGTCCGAGGTGGTCGATGGTCAGCTCGATCGGAAACGCGCCGGTGTAGGGCACGAGGCCGTGCGTCGGCTTGTGCCCGACCGTGCCGCTGTACGCGCTCGGGATCCGCACCGAACCGCCCTGGTCACCGCCGAGTGCCAGGTCGACCGCCCCGGAGGCGACGAGCGCGGCGCTGCCGCTGGAGGAGCCGCCGGCGCTGCGGGTGGTGTCCCACGGATTGCGGACCGGGCCGGTCCGCGAGGTGTGGCTTCCGCCGGAGAAGCACAGGTCCTCGCACACGGCCTTGCCCGTGATCGTCCCGCCGGCCGCCAGCACCCGGGAGACCACGGTCGCGTCCCGGGTCGGCACGAACCCCTCCACCGTGTGGGATCCGTTCATCATCGGAACCCCGGCGACCATGATGTTGTCCTTGATCGCGACAGTGCGCCCGGCGAGCGGGCCGTCGTCCGTCTCGGTGATGTCGGTGCGCACGTACCAGGCTCCGAGCGGGTTCTCCTCATCCGGCGGGCGGCTGAAGGCCCGGTCCCCGGGGGCGGCCGGTGCGGTGCGCGCGTACAGACGCTCGACGGCGTCCCACGATCCGAGCAGGCCCAGGGCGAACGGACTGAACGAGACGATGTCCTGTTCGGAGAGCTCCAGCCGGTAGCCGGCCGCTACCGCGGCGAGGTCGTCGGGGCTGGGCGGACGTACGGCCATGGCAGCCTCCTCGGCTCGGGGTTCCTCCGAACCTAGGCGCACCACCCCAGGCGCCGTCAACGAACCGTATGGCACCGTGGGCGCCGTGGGCCTGGTGAGCGACGGGTGGCTGGACGACGCGGGAGTGGTCACGCTGCCGGGCGGGGCGCGCGTCCGGGGCCGGCCGCTCGGCCGACCCGCCAGCCCGGCCGACTTCGCGCTGGTCCTGGCCGACGGGCCCCTGCCGGCGTGGCCGCACAGGCGTGTCCGCTGGCCGGACTTCTGGATCCCGACCGACCGAGCGGACGCCCTCGACGCCCTGCACGACGCGCATCGCCGCGCGTACGCCGGGGAGCGGGTCGAGGCCGGCTGCCGCGGTGGCGTCGGCCGCACCGGCACGGCCCTTGCCGCACTCGCCGTCCTCGACGGCCTCGATCCGCGGGAGGCCGTCGGCTGGGTTCGGGGCACCTACCACCGCCGGGCGGTGGAGACACCCTGGCAGCACCTCTGGCTGCGCACGGTCCGCTGAGCCGCCCGCCCGTGCGGCACTCCTAGGCTGGTCGTGTGGCGCGTCTCATCCTGCTGAACGGACCGCCCGGGTGCGGGAAGTCGACGCTGGCACAGATGTTCGTGCACGAGCATCCGCTGGCGCTCAACCTGGACATCGACCGGCTCCGTGGTCAGATCGGTCAGTGGCGCGCGCGCTCGCACGAGTCCGGGTTGCTCGCCCGGCAGCTCGCCCTCGGCATGGCCGGAATCCACCTCGCGTCCGGTCACGACGTGGTGATCCCGCAGTACGTCGCGCGGATCGAGTTCATCGAGCAGGTGGAGACCGTCGCCGTCGAGGCCGGTGTCCCGTTCCACGAGATCGTCCTGCTCGACAGCAGGGAGAACTCCGTGCGCCGATTCGAACGGCGTGGCCGGTCCTCAACGGATCCGGCTCATGTCCATGCCCAGGAGATGATCGACGAGGCGGGCGGCCGGGCCACGTTCGCGGAGATGTACGAGCGACTGCTCATGATGCTCGCCGCCCGTCCCCGTGCGCGGATCGTCCGCACCAGGAGCGGTCAGGTGGCGCGCGCCTACCAGGACTTCGTCAGTCACGTCGGCTGAGCGCCGGGCACGAGGTACGCGAGGCCCGCCGTTGGCTCAGGCGGAGCCCCGCCGCACGAGATGGGTCGGCACGATGTGCGCGCCCTCGGCGGGGCGGCCGTCGATCTGGGCGAGCAGCAGCTCGACCATCATCCGGGCCTGGACGGCGATGTCCTGGTGGATCGTGGTCAGCGGCGGCTCGGTGTGCTGGCTGATCTCGATGTCGTCGAAGCCGATCACGGCGACGTCGTCCGGAACGCCGCGGCCCGCATCCTTGATCGCGCGCAGCGCGCCGATCGCCATGAGGTCGTTGGCGGCGAAGATGCCGTCGAGGTCGGGCACCCGGCGAAGCAGCTCGATCGCGGCCTGCTCACCGGATCCCCGCGTGAACGCGCCGTACGCGACGGCCGGCGGTGGCTGGCGATGGTCGCGCAGTGCCGCGCGGAAGCCGTCGAGCCGGTCGGTCGCCGACGTGATGTCCGGCGGCCCGGCGATCATCGCCAACCGCGTGCGACCCCCGTCGAGCAGACGGCCGGCGGCCAGCGCCGCCCCGGCGACGTTGTCGACGTCCACGTAGCTGACTCCGTCCAGCGGGGACGCCGGCCGCCCGCCGATCACGACCGGGACGCGCGCCCGGATCAGCTGCCGCGGCAGCGGGTCGTCGTCGTGCACCGACACGAGGATCACGCCGTCGACGTGGCCGCCGCGGACGTACCCGGCGAGCTTGGCGTGGTCCTCGTCGTTGGCCGCCATCATCACGGCCAGCTGGACGCCGGTTCCGGCGAGCGACTGGCTGGCCGCGACCACGATGCTGGACAGGTACGGGTCGGCCACACCGAACTCCACCGGCTCCCGTACGACCACCGCGATCGAGTCCGTCTTGCGGGTGACCAGGCTTCGCGCCGCGCGGTTGGGCACGTAGCCGATCCGCTCGATCGCCTCCTCGACCGCCGTCCGGACCTGCGGCGAGACCCGGCTCGCGTCGTTGATCACCCTGGAGACGGTCGCCCGGGACACGCCGGCCAGGGCCGCCACCGTCTCCAGCGTCGGTTGCCGGACGATGGCGAGATCAGCCGCCGGACGTCGGCTCGCCATCCCGTCGCACCTACCTCTCGCCCCCGGCACCCTCGGGCACCAGGGCGGTCCGGCCGTTCGCCTCGATCAGCCCGCGCCACCAGGACGCGCTCTGCTTGGGGATCCGCTCGCCGGTGGTGTAGTCGACGTAGACCAGACCGAACCGCTGCGAGTATCCCCACGCCCACTCGAAGTTGTCGAGCAGCGACCAGACGAAGTAGCCGCGGACGTCGGCCCCGGCGCGGATCGCGTCGTGGACGGCGCGAACGTGCCCGCGCAGGTACTCGATCCGCGGCTCGTCGTGGACCCGGCCGCCGTTGCCGTCCGGCGCGGCGTGGTAGGCGGCTCCGTTCTCGGTGACCATCAGCGGGACGCCCGGGACGTCGCGCGACAGCCGGACCAGCAGCCGGGTCAACGCCGCCGGGTCGATCAGCCAGCCCATGTCGGTGCGCAGGCCGGGCCGCTTGATCATCCGAAGGTTCTCGCACCCCGGGTACGCCGACGCTCCGCCGATCACCTCCTCCGCCGGGTCGAGTTCCTCGGTCCCGGACGGGCGCCCGCTCACGAAGGCCGGCGTGTAGTAGTTGACGCCCATGCCGTCGATCGGCGCCGAGATCACCGCGAGGTCGCCGTCCTGGACGAACGACCAGTCGGTCACGTGTGCCGTGGCCTCCAGCACGTCGGCCGGGTAGCGGCCGTGGACGATCGGGTCGATGAAGATCCGGTTCGCGATGCCGTCGAGGCGGCGGCAGGCCTCGACGTCGGCCGGATCGTCGGACGCCGGCTCGAACTGGTGCGGGTTGAGCGCGATCGACACCTCCGCGGACGCCGGGAGCCCCGACCGGAGCGCCGCGAGCGCCAACCCGTGACCGAGCAGGAGGTGGTGGGCTGCGCGCAGGCTCTGCGCGTGGTCGCGGATCCCGGGCGCGTGCACTCCGGAGGCGTAGCCGAGGAACGCGGAGCACCACGGCTCGTTGATCGTCGTCCACATCGTGACCCGATCGCCCAGGCGCTCGGCGAGGGTGCCGGCATACGTGGCGAACCGTTCCGCGACCGACCGCACGGACCAGCCGCCCTCGTCCTGCAGCGGCTGCGGGAGGTCCCAGTGGTAGAGCGTCAGCATCGGCGCGATCCCCCGCTCGAGCAGCGCGTCGACCAGCCGGTCGTAGAACGCGAGGCCGGCCTCGTTGACCCGCCCCTGCCCGAACGGCTGGATGCGCGGCCAGGCGGTGGAGAACCGGTACGCGCGCAGCCCGATGTCCGCCATCAGCGCGACGTCATCGGCGTAGCGCGCGTAGTGGTCGCAGGCGACGTCGCCGGTGCCGCCGCCGACGATGGCGCCCGGCACGCGGCAGAAGGTGTCCCAGATCGAGGGACCGCGGCCGTCGACGGCGACCGCCCCCTCGACCTGGTACGCCGACGTCGCGGCGCCCCACAGGAACCCGCGCGGGAACTCTGGCGTGCTCATGCCTTCACCGCCCCCTGCATGATGCCACCGACGATCTGCCGGCCGAGCAGCAGGAAGACGATGAGGATCGGGAACGTGCCGATCACCGCGCCGGTCAGCGTGAGCGAGTAGTCCACGGTCACGCCCGCGGCCAGGCTCGAGATGGCCACCTGGACGGTCGGGTTCTGCGAGTTCAGCACGATCAGCGGCCAGAACAGGTTGTTCCACGCCTCGATGAAGGTCAGCAGGCCGAGCACCGCGGCGGCGGGCCGGGCGACCGGGAGGACGATGCTCCAGTAGAGGCGCAGCGTGGAGGCGCCGTCCATGCGCCCCGCCTCGATCAGCTCCACCGGCAGCGCGGACACCATGTACTGCCGCATGAAGAAGACACCGAACGCGCTGACCAGCGCGGGCACGATGACCGCGCGGATGTCGTTGGTCCAGCCGAACCAGCGGGTGACCATGATGTACAGCGGGATCACGCCCAGCTGGGTGGGGATCAGCATCGTCCCCACGACGAACGCCAGCAGCGCCTCCCGACCGCGGAACCGCAGCCGGGCGAAGGCAAAACCCGCCAGCGTCGAGGTGAGCAGCACGCACAGCGTGATCACGATGCAGACGATCGCCGAGTTGACCAGAGCCAGACCGAAGTTGGCCTGGGCGAAGGCGGTCCGGATGTGCTCCCACAGGTGCGGGCCGGGCACCAGGGCCGGCGGGTACCGCGAGATCGACGCCTGGTCCTGCGAGGCGACCACGACCGACCAGTACAGCGGGAACGCCGAGATGATCAGCAGGAGCGCGAGGCCGGCGTAGGTCCCGAGGCCGGGACCGCCGCGCACGCCGGCCCTGCGCCGGCGGGCACCGGTGTCCCCTCCGGCATCCGGACGTCCGATGTCGGCCGGTACCGCGGTGGTGGGGTATCCGATCGTCACTGTCGCACCCCCTGCTCGCTCATTCCTGACCCCGGATCCGCCGGGCCAGGATGAAGTTCACGGCCACCACGATGACGATCACCAGGAACAGGGCCCAGGCGACCGCCGAGGCGTAGCCGTAGCGTCCGTTGAACCAGAACTGCTGGTAGAGGTAGAGGACCGCGGTCTGGAACTCGCGCCCGGGGCCGCCGTTGGCGTTGCGGCTGTTGTCGAACAGGTACGGCTCGCCGAACAGCTGCAGCGAGCCGATGGTCGAGATGATCACGGTGAATATGATCGTCGGGCGGATGCTCGGGATCGTGACGCTCCACAGCTGACGCAGCCGGCCCGCGCCGTCGATCGCGGCCGCCTCGTACAGGTCGAACGGGACCGCCTGCATCGCGGCCAGGTAGATCAGCGCGTTGTAGCCGGTCCAGCGCCAGATCACCATCGACGACACCGCCGTCCACGACGCCAGCGCCCCGGAGTGCCAGTCGATCGGCCCGATGCCGACCAGCCCGAGCACGTAGTTCACCAGGCCGAAGTCCCGTGCGAACAGCTGGCTGAAGATCAGGGCAACCGAGGCGACCGACGTCACGTAGGGCAGCAGCACGCCCATCCGGAAGAACAGCCGGCCGCGGATGCGGTAGTTGAGCAGGTGGGCGATCAGCAGCGCGAGCAGGAGCTGTGGCACGGCGGAGAGCAACCCGATGCCGAAGGTGTTGCGCAGCGCGTTCCAGAAGTAGTCGTCGTGCAGCAGCGCGCGATAGTTGGCGAAGCCGACGAACGTGCCCTCCGACCCGACCCGCCGGGTGTTCCACGCGGTCATCGAGACCCAGGCGGTGTAGGCCAGCGGGAACAGGCCGAAGACCGCAAAGAGCAGGAAGAACGGCGAGACCGCTGCGTACGGCATGGCGGTCAGGTCCGCGCGATGCCGCCATCGCGACCACGCGCTCGTCTGGTCCGGGGTCACCGCGCTCGCCTGGTTCGAGGTCACCGCGCTCGTCTGGTCCGAGGTCACGTCGCCTCCCTGCCGTTGAACGAGCCCGTTGAACGGGGTGGTGCCGCCGCCGACGGGCGGCACCACCCCTGCATCGATGGCGAATCGAGGCGAATCGATGGCGACTACGAGCCGGCGGCCGCTTCGATGTCCTTCATCGCCTTGGCCCAGGCCTTGTCGGGCGAGGTGCCCTTCTCGACGGTGGTCAGGGCGTTGCCGAAGGCGACGTTGATGATTCCCCACTGCGGGCCGTAGACCTGCTCGGGAGCGTTCTTCAGCGAGTCAGGGAAGATCTTGCCGACCGGGGCGTCACTGAAGAAGGCGTCCTTCGAGTCCGCGACGTCCGGTGTGGCCCAGGTCTTGACCGCGCTGGGGAAGTTGCCGAGCGTCTTGTAGATCGTGACCGACTGGGCGGGGTCGGTCAGCCACTTGGCCAGCGCGACCGCCTGGGCCTGGTGCTTGCCCTGCGTGGGCACCGAGGCGAACGAACCACCCCAGTTGCCGGAGCCCCCGGGCACGGTCGCGATGTTCCACTTGCCCTTGGTCTCCGGGGCGTTGGTCCGGATGTAGCCGAGCATCCAGGCCGGGCAGGTCACGGTGGCGAACTGCCCGCGCTGGAACCCGGTGTTCCACTCGGCGGTGAACCCGGCCAGCGCCGCGGACTGCCCCTGCTGGATGGCCTTGACCGACAGGTCCCAGGCCGACTTGACCGCCGGGTTGCTTCCGGCGATCACGTTGCCGGAGCTGTCGTAGTACGTCTGGGTCTCGTCACCGAGGATGCCGTTGAACAGGTTCCCGGATGCGTCGAACCACTTCACGCCCTTGGGCGCGCTGGCGAGGAACTTCTGACCGGTGGCGACGTAGTCGTCCCAGGTCGTGAACATCGCCGAGACCTTCGCCGGGTCCGTCGGGAGCCCGGCCTTGGCGAACAGGTCCTGCCGGTAGCAGATCGCCAGCCCGCCGGTGTCGGTCGGCAGCCCGATCAGCGACGTGCCGTCCGGCGTCGTCGCCTGGAGCAGCTTCGACTTCGTCCACTGCGAGGCGTCCACGCCCTGGTCATTGAAGTTGACGAACTTGTCCGACTGGCCGAGGAAGCCGGAGATCTGGCCGATCTCGATCAGCTCGACGTCCGACGCGCCGGCGCCCGCCGTCAGGTGGGCCTGGAGGTTGTTGTGGTGCGTGCTGTAGTCGGCCCGCACCTCCTTGATCGTTACGCCCGGGTGGGCCGACTCGTACGCCTTGTACAGATCCGGCGTGAACGAGTCGCCGAACACTCCGACGGTCAACGTGACCGGAGTGTTCGCGGCCGCGCTCGAGCTGCTGCTGCCACTTGATGACGACCCGCATCCGGTCGCCAGCAGGCCGACGGCGACCAGCGCGGCGATCAGGGCGCCTTTCGATCGCGTTCTGCTCATTCCCCTGCCTCCTCAGTCCTGCACCCGGCGGGCTCTGCAGAGTCGTCGCCCCCCGCGGCCCAGCCGGCCGTCTCCGGCACAGCTGATGAGAGCGCTCTCACAGAAATGGTGTTCGCAGCATCCCGTTCCCCTGCCAGCACGTCAAGAGGCCGTAACCGAATCGTGTTCTGTCGTGACCGTCGGTCCGAAGCTCCACGTCACAGCCGACCCATCGACGCGACTCCATGCCGTGCCTCTTGATCGAATAGAGCAGCCCCCGAGAAGAGAGCAGGATGAGAGCGATTTCAACGACCCTGCGCCAGTCATGCTCCCCGCAAGCGGGGGGACCCCCACCGGAAGCCACCGTTAGCACGGCGAATCAGGCCCCAAGTCGGTGGTTACGTGGAGCATGGGTGGCCCCGCGGCGCATGACGAACGGCGTACAGTTCGCGCGTGATCACCATCCGTGCCGCCGAGGCGGCGGACGCGGAGGTCGTCTGGGACATCGCGGTCCAGGCATTCGACGGGTACACCGAGCGCATCGGGCGGCCGCCCGCGCCCATGGTGGCCGACTACCACGAGCTGGTCGCCGGCGGCTGGGTCTGGGTCGTCCTGCGGGACGGCGTCGTCGCGGGTTTCGCCGTCCTCGTCCCTCGGACGGACCACCTGCTGCTGGAGACGATCGCCGTGGCGCCGGAACACCAGGGGCAGGGGCTCGGCTCAGGGCTGCTGGCCTTCACCGACGACGTGGCGCGCAGGGAGGGGCTGGGCGAGATCCGCCTCTGCACGAACGAGGCGATGACCGAGAACCTCGCCTACTACCCCCGCCACGGGTACCGCGAGACGCACCGCGAAACCCAGGACGGCTACCGCCGCGTGTTCTTCAGCAGGACGGTCGACGCCTAGCGCGGAGTGACCTCCGTCATCTCCGAACTCCGATGGCGCATCATGACCGCCGCCGCGACCGCCGCGACGAGGGCGGGCACCAGGAACAGCCCGATCGAGGCCGCCGCGAGGACCGTGGCCACGGCGAGCACCGACGCGCCCACCGCCGCCATCGGCCTGCTCCGACGGCCACGGCCGGCCGCCAGCAGGGCGACGGTCGCGCCCAGCAGCAGCACGACGTACCACCAGGCCGGCGACCCCTCGTCCTGGTTGCGGATCAGCAGCAGGTACATCACGGCGTACCCCGCCGTCCATGCGGCTGCCGCGATCGCCAGGATGCGCGCGCCCATCCCGCCAGCCTAGATCGCCGGCTGCCAGGGCATCGAGCTCACGGGCGCAGCAGCCTCGCCAACCGCCGGTGCTCCTCCGGCCGGGCCTCGTCCCAGTCGCCGGTGCGGTAGACGGACATCTCCCCGATGAGGCCGGGACCCTCATCGTGCCGGCTCCCGCGTCGGCGCCATCCGGTCATCCTAATGATCCTTTTCCCGGCGGGACGGTGTCCGAGCGGCGCTCGACCGATCATCGGCAGCGAGCTAGCGTGCGGCCGATGAACGACTACCTCAGCAGGTATGCCCTGTTCCTCGCCGAGACGCTGACGCTGGTGGTCGTGATCGTCGGCCTCGTGGCGCTTGCGATGCGGATGTCGCGGCGCGGGAGGGGCCGGTACCGCCTGTCGATCAGGAACGTCAACCGCCGCTACGACGAGATGGCGAACGCCCTGACCGCGCAGCTGGAACCGAAGCGCGTGGTCAAGCAGCGGGTGAAGGCGGACCGCAGGCGCCGGAAGGCCGAGGACCGCGCGCGGCGGGCGCCGGGCGGCCCGCGGAAGCCGCGGATGTTCGTGCTGGACTTCCGCGGCGACGTCCGGGCGACGCAGGCGACCAGCCTGCGCGAGGAGGTCACCGCGCTGCTGACGATCGCGACCGAGCAGGACGAGGTCCTGGTGCGGCTGGAGAACGCCGGCGGTCTCGTGCACGACCAGGGTTTCGCGGCGTCCCAGTTGCTGCGGGTGAGGCAGCGCCGGATCCCGCTGACCGTCGCCGTCGACAAGATCGCGGCAAGCGGCGGCTACATGATGGCCTGCGTCGCCGACCGGATCCTGGCGGCACCCTTCGCGGTGGTGGGCTCGATCGGCGTGATCGCGCAGGTGCCCAACGTCCACCGGCTGCTCGACCGGCACGGCGTCGACGTCGAGCTGTTCAAGGGTGGGGAGTTCAAGCGCACGGTGACGATGTTCGGGGAGAACACCGACGCGGACCGGGAGAAGCTGCAGGAGGAGATCCACGACACGCACGCGCTGTTCAAGGAGTTCGTGGCCGCCCACCGCCCGCAGGTGGACGTCGCTGCCGTGGGGACCGGCGAGCACTGGTACGGCACCCGGGCGCTCGAACGGCACCTGGTCGACGAGCTGGTCACCAGCGACGACTACCTGCTGAACCGCCGGGGCAGCGCCGACATCTTCGAGGTGAGCTGCGCCCAGCGCCGATCGGCCAGGAGTCGCCTGGCGTCGCTGATGTCCGGGCAGCCCGATGGGCTGCTGGACACCCGCTGGGCCTACCGGTGACGAGCCGGAAGGCGCCGCGCACGCTCACCCGTCGCCAGTTGAACCGGGCCGTGCTCGCCCGGCAGCTCCTCCTGGAACGGGCGTCGCTGCCGCTGCCCCGCGCTTTCGAGCGGACCGCCGGGCTGCAGACCCAGTACGCGCCCTCGGCATACGTCGGGTTGTGGTCGCGGCTGCGGGACTTCGCCCGGGACCAGCTCACCGACGGGCTGAACCGGCGCACGGTCATCCAGGCCACGCTGATGCGGGTGACGATCCACATGGTCTCGCGGGGCGACTACTGGCCGATCACAGCGGCCGTACGCGACGTCCGGCGGAACTGGTGGCTTCGGGTGTCCGCCCACCAGACGGGCCCCGAGGAGATGACCCGGGCCGCGAAACGCCTGCGCGAGCTGCTCGCCGACGGTCCCCGCCGCCGCGCCGACATCGTCGCGACGCTCGGGTTGGACTCCACCACCTGGAACGGCGTCGGGCTGTGGGTCGACCTCGTGCGCGTGCCGCCGTCCGGGACCTGGGAGCACCGCCGGGCCGACCTCTTAGGCCTCGCCGAGCAGTGGGTCGGCCCCGACAGGGCCACGCCCGGTCAGGGTGCGCGGTTGCTCGTGCGCCGCTACCTGGGCGGCTTCGGCCCCGCCCGGCGGGCCTCGATCCAGACCTTCACGGGGCTGGCGGCCGCCGACCTGGACGCCGCGCTGGCGGAGATCGCCCCGCGCCGTTTCCTGGACGAGGAGGGCAAGGAGCTGCTCGACCTGCCGGGCGCGGTCCTGCCCGACCCGGACACCCCCGCGCCGGTGCGCTTCCTGCCGACCTGGGACGCCACGCTGCTGACCCACGCCCGGCCGACCGGGATCCTGCCCGAGCAGTACCGGCCGCTGGTGTTCACGTCCAGGACGCCGGGGTCGGTGCCGACCTTCCTCGTGGACGGCGAGGTGGCCGGAACGTGGCGGTACGCCGACGGCCGGGTCGTGGTCGAGCCGTTCGAGGCCCTTCCGGCCCGCGCGCGGCGGGAGGTGGACGAGGAGGCCGAGCGCCTGGCCGCCTTCCACGCCTGATCGTCAGCCCGATCGACGCAGCGACGCCCGCAGACTACGAGTTGCGGATCGAACGGCGCGGCTGTCCCATTGATGTTGGCCGTCCCGGCGCGGCGCCGGGAGGCGAAACGGAGCGTACGGGTATGACAGTCGGATCAATCCTCGGCGCGATCATCATCGGCGCGATCATCGGCGCGCTCGGCAGGCTGGTCCTTCCCGGCCGGCAACCCATCCCGATCTGGCTGACCATCGCGGTCGGCATCGTGGCGGCTCTGATCGGCACCTTCATCGTCGGCCCGATGCGCAACACCAGCGGTATCGACTGGGTCGAGCTCCTCGTCCAGGTGGCGCTGGCGGCGCTCGGCGTCTTCCTCGTGACCAGGATGAGGGCAGGGCGCACCTGACGATCGTCACCTCCGGGCAGGGAGGCGTCAGGCGTTCGGGTTGATCTGGATCTTGCGGCCGACGCCCTGCTTGAACTGCTCCACCGCCTGGGGGTAGGCGTCCAGCGGGAAGCGGTCGCTGATCATCACGTCGGGCTGCAGCACGCCGGAGACGAAGAGCTGCGCGGCACGCTCGAAGCTGTGCAGCACGGCCATCGACCCCATGATGGTGATCTCCTCGTTGTAGATGCGGTACGGCTTGATCCGCACCTGGGCGCCCTCCGCGGAGACCCCGAACTGCAGGAACGTGCCGCCCTTGCCGACCCTCTCGATCGCGTCCTCGATCGCCGCGGTGACGCCGGTGCAGTCGATCACCACGTCCCAGCCCCGCGGCCGGTCCAGCTCGTCCGGCGACGCGGCGGTGGCTGTGCAGCCGAGCAGCCGGGCGGTCTCCAGCCGGGTCGGGTTGGTGTCGACGACGTCGATGCTGCCGGCGCCGGCGCGCTTGCCGAGCTCCATCATCATCAGGCCCATCGTGCCCGCACCGTAGATCAGCACGGTGTCGGCCAGCCGGCTGCGCAGGACGTCGTAGCCGTGCACCGCGCAGGACAGCGGCTCGACCAGCGCCGCGTCGGCCGTCGTGATGCCCTCCGGCAGCCGGACGCAGTTGGCCACCGGAGCGGTGACGAACTGCGCCGCCGCGCCCGCGACCGACACCCCGATGGCGGCCCAGCGCTCGCATAGGTTCCCCCGGCCCAGCCGGCAGTAGTAGCACTCGCCGCAGAACAGTGAGGGATCGACCGTCACCTGGTCGCCGACCGCGATACCGTCCTGCGCGTCCACCCCGGGACCGAGCGCGACCACCTCCCCGGCGAACTCGTGTCCCGGGACGATCGGCAGGGCGGGCGCGAACTCGCCCTCCAGGATGTGCAGGTCGGTGCCGCAGATCCCGCAGCCGGCGACCTCGACCACCACCTCCCGCCGGTCCGGGGTCGGATCCGGGACCTCGCCCACCTCGATCTTGCCCACGTCAGCGATGACGGCTGCCTTCACGGGTCCTCCCTCCTCGGATCCCTCACCCGCTCGGATCTGCGGCGCCAGGTCCCGGCACCGGCCCGGCGCCGGTCCGGCGTTCGCGGCGGACCGGTCGGCTACTTCACCGCGCCCATCGACAGGCCACGGACCAGCTTGTCCTGGGCCGCGAAGCCCGCGATCACGACCGGCAGCGAGACGATCACGGCGACCGCGCACAGCCGGGCGAGGAACAGGCCCTCGTTGGTGATGAACCCGACCAGGAACACCGGGGAGGTGGCCGCCCGGGTGGCGGTCAGGTTCACCGCGAACATGAACTCGTTCCAGGAGAAGATGAAGCAGATCAGGCTGGTCGCGGCGAGCCCGGGCAGGGCGACGGGCGCGACCACCCGCCACAGCACGGTGATCAGGCCCGCGCCGTCCACCTCGGCTGCCTCGAGAATCTCCTTGGGCACCTCGGCGAGGAAGGACCGCAGCATCCAGACGGCGATCGGCAGGTTCATCGCCGTGTAGAGGATCACCAGAGTCCAGATGTTGTCCAGCATGCCGAGCTGCTTGACGATCAGGTAGATCGGCAGCAGCGCGCCGATCGCCGGCAGGAACTTGGTGGACAGGAAGAAGAACATCACGTCCGTCCACTTCCTGACCGGCTTGGAGGTCAGCACCATCCACG
>JBKPQU010000192.1:0-7108 GCA_046734255.1 Actinomycetota bacterium | reverse complement strand
GCCGTGGCCAGCGCCGCCGATGTCGCGCGCTCGGCGGCCTCCGCGGACGCCAGCAGCGCCGCCTCCACCCCGTGCCCGCCCCCGCCGAACTCGACGTCGCAGATCCGCCGCGTGGTGTCCAGCGAGGTACGCGGGCGCACGTCCACCCCGGCGCCGTCCGCCGGCACGGCGAGCAGAACCGGCACGCCGTCCCGGCGGGCCGGCACGAGCAGGAGCCCGGCGACCTCGGCGTCGGCGACGCCGGTCACCGTCCCGTGCAGGCCGGCGGCGTCCAGCCGCGCAGTGTCGGGAAAGGGGTCGGTGGCGGTCCGGGACGCCGGCACGGCGAGAACCGCGATCACCTCTCCCGCCGACAGACGGGCCAGATGCCCGGTCAGCGGCTCGTTCAGGGGAGGCGTGTCCCGGCAGGCCAGCAGCGCGGTCGTGGCGGTGACCGCGCTGGACAGGTACGGCACCGGAGCGACGAACCGGCCGAGCTCCTCCAGGACGACCGCGGCCTCCCGGGCGGTGCCGCCCGCTCCCCCGGCGTCCTCGGGCACCAGAAGCCCGGCCAGGCCCAGGTCGACGGCGAGCGCGCGCCAGAGGTCGAGGTCGTGCGGCGCGTCACCGTCCAGCCGGGCGATCACACCTGCCGCCGTGCACCGGTCGGTGAGCAGCTCGCGGAGGCTGGCCCGCAGGTCCTCCTCCACCTCGGTGTAGAGCAGGTTGGGCTGGGCGGGGGTCCCGCTCGCCCCGGCACCGGTCGGGGCGCTCGCCGGGGCGCTGATCGGGGCGCTGATCGGGGCGCTCATCGGGGAAGGTCCTTCCACGGCACGTCCCGATCGGTGCGCGGCTCGGCGGGCAGGCCGAGCACGCGCTCGGCGATGATGTTGAGAAGCACCTCCGAGGTGCCGCCCTCGATCGAGTTCCCCCTCGCCCGCAGGTAGCGGTAGCCCGCCTGGCGCCCGGCGAGATCGACGCTTTCCGGACGGCGCGCGGTCCAGTCGTCGTAGCCCAGCCCCTCCTCGCCGAGCAGCTCGAGCTCGAGGCTGGTCACCTCCTGGTTCAGCCGGGCGAAGACCAGCTTGTTCGCCGAGCCCTCGGGACCGGGGGCTCCGGCCGCCAGCTGCTGCCGCAGCCGAACGCCGGTCAGCCGGAACACCTCCCACTCGACCCACAGCCGCAGCAGCGGATCGTGCAGGTGGCGGGCCCGCAGCTCGGGGCGGCTGCGCCAGGTCCCGGCGGCGACGCCGACGGTGAACGACTCGCGGGGCATGGCTCCGCCGCCGATCGCGACCCGCTCGTTCATCAGCGTCGCCTGCGCGACCCGCCATCCGTCGCCCACCTCGCCGAGCCGGTTCGCGTCCGGGATCCGCACGCCGGTGAGGAACACCTCGTTGAACTCGGCCTCACCGGTGATCTGGCGCAGCGGCCGCACGTCGACGCCGGGATCGGTCATGTCGCAGATGAAGTAGGTCAGCCCCTGGTGCTTGGGCACCGCGGGGTCGGTGCGGGCGAGCAGGATCGCCCACCTCGCGTTGTGCGCGGTGGAGGTCCACACCTTCTGCCCGTCGACCACCCAGGTCACCCCCGCATCGCCGGCATCGCCGTCTGAGCCGGCGGCCGGATCGGCCGCCACGGCGCGGGTGGCCAGCGACGCGAGGTCGGAGCCGGCGCCGGGCTCGCTGAACAGCTGGCACCAGACCTCCTCGCCGGTCCACAGCGGGCGGAGGTACCGGCGCCGCTGCTCGTCGGTGCCGAAGCGCAGGATCGTCGGGGCGGCCATCCCGAGGCCGATGCCGATCCGGCGCGGGTCGTTGTCCGGCGCCCCGGCCGCGGCCAGCTCGGCGTCCACCACCGCCTGCATCTGCCGCGGCAGGCCGAGACCACCGAGCCCGGCGGGGAAGTGCACCCACGCCAGGCCGGCGTCGAAGCGCGCACGGAGGAAGTCCAGCCGGGGCGTGCCGGCAGGGTCGTGGGCCGCGAGCAGGTCCCGGACCAGCCGGCGCAGGTCGTCGGTGCCGATCCGGCTGCCGCCCTCGCCGGTGGTCTGCCCGGTCGTCTGCGCGCTCATCGACCCTCCCGCTCCTTGCCCCATTCGCTGTGTACCCAGTTCAGGCCGGCGGTCACCAGCCCTGGCACCATCTCGCCGACGCGGTCGAAGCCGGCGCCGACGGTCTGCCCGTGGATGAACCGGTAGTGGATCCCTTCCAGGATCACCGCGAGCTTGAAATAGGAGAAGGCCACGTACCAGGCGAGCCCGGAGACGTCGCGACCGGACCGCTCGGCGTAGCGGGCGACCATGTCCTGCACCGTCGGGAATCCTGGGGCCTGGGTCGCGTCGCCGACCGGGTCGGCAGCGCTCAAACTGCGGCGGTCGCGGTAGGCGGCCAGCAGCGCGACGTCGGCCATCGGGTCGCCGAGCGTCGACATCTCCCAGTCCAGGACGGCGGCCACCTCGTCGCCCGCCCCGACGATGACGTTGTCCAGGCGGTAGTCGCCGTGCAGCACCACGCCCTCGGCGCCGGCCGGCAGCCCGGCGGCGAGCTCGGAGTGCAACTCCTCGATCCCGGGCAGGTCCCGGTTGCGGGAGGACTCCAGCTGCCGCGACCACCTGCGCAACTGCCGCTCCAGGTATCCCTCCGGGCGGCCGAAGTCGCCGAGGCCGGCCGAGGTGATGTCGACGGCATGCAGGTCGACCAGCGTGTCCACCAGCCGGTTGCCGATCGCCCCGGTCCGCTCCGGACCGGCGGCCTCGAGCTGGGCGCGGTTCCGGAAGACCGTTCCGGCCACCCGCTCCATGAGGTAGAAGGGCGCTCCGAGGACCTCGGGGTCCTCGCACAGCAGCACGGTGCGCGGCACCGGGACCGCGGTCGGGCCGAGCGCCGTCATCACCCGGTACTCCCGGGCCATGTCGTGCGCGGTGGCGAGCACGTGGCCGAGCGGCGGCCTGCGCAGGACCCACTCCCGCGGGTCGCCGTCCGCACCGGTGTCGCGGACGACGTAGGTCAGGTTGGACCGGCCGCCGGCGATGATCTCGGCGGTCAGCGGGCCGGAGAGCAGTCCCGGGCGCCGGCGCTCCAGGTGGTCCCGCAGCCTCTGCAGGTCCAGACCAGGTGGGGCATCCATGCGGCTCGCAGGCCCTAGTCCTTCGGCCCGCCGGCGACGTAGATCACCTGGCCGTTGACGTAGGACGCGTCGTCCCCGGCCAGGAAGGAGATCACACCCGCGACGTCGTCCGGGGTGCCGACCCGGCCGGCGGGGATCATCGCGACCGCCGCCTGCTGGAAGGCCTCGAACGGGATGCCGACCCGGGCCGCGGTGGCCGCGGTCATCTCGGTGACGATGAACCCGGGTGCGACCGCGTTCACCGTCACCCCGAACTTGCCGAGCTCGATCGCCAGCGTCTTGGTGAGTCCCTGGAGCCCGGCCTTGGCGGCGGAGTAGTTCGCCTGGCCCCGGTTGCCCAGCGCCGAGACGCTGGACAGGTTGACGATCCGGCCCCAGCCCGTGCCGGTCATGTGCCCCTGCACCGCCCGGCTCATCAGGAACGACCCGCGCAGGTGCACGTTGAGCACCGCGTCCCAGTCGTCGTCGGTCATCCGGAACAGCAGGTTGTCCCGGACGATGCCGGCGTTGTTGACCAGCGTGACCGGCGGGCCGAGCCGGTCGGCGACCAGCGTGACCCCGGCGGCGACGCTGCCGGCGTCCGAGACGTCCAGGCCGACCGCCAGGGCCTGCCCGCCGGCCTCCTCGATCGCGCCCACCGTCTGGCCGCACGCGGACTCGTCGAGGTCCACGACCGCGACGCGGTAGCCGTCGGCCGCCAGGCGGCGGGCAGTGGCGGCGCCGATGCCGCGGGCCGCACCGGTGACGATTGCAACCCGTGGCTCGCCCACCCCTGCTCCTTCTGTCCGCACAGCCTGTCCGCAGAGCCTGCGCGGGCAGCATAGGCGCGAACCGGGCATGCTGATGCCCCGGACCGCCGGGACGATGAGGTCTAACCGGCGGACCGGGGCGGTACAGGAGGGGGATCCTGTCTCCGGAACGACGAGACACGCTACCATACCCGCTTAGCGAATGCCATACATTCGGCGGTACGCATCGCACGCTGATCATCCCTAGCGTGCCCGTGTGCCCGATCTTGCATCCGTGGTGGCGCGGAACGTGCGCGCGGAGCGGTCGCGGCAGCGCTGGCGCCAGCAGGACCTGGCGGACCGGCTCGGCTGGTCGCAGACGACGGTGTCCGCGGTCGAGTCCGGCCAGCGCCAGATCGGCGTCGGCGACCTCCCGGAGCTCTGCCGCGCGCTGGAGGTCCCGTTGAGGGTGCTGCTGATGGGCGCCGACCCCGAGGATCTCGCCGCCCTCGGCCTGTAGCCTCCGAGCCGTCGAACGAGGGGGAGCCGAGCGCGCCGATGGAGCTGCTGCACTCCGGAAAGGTCCGCGACGTCTACGCCGACGGCGAGGATCTCCTGCTCGTGGCCTCGGACCGGGTCTCGGTCTACGACGTCGTGCTTCCCACCCCGATCCCGGACAAGGGTCGGGTGCTGACCGCGCTGTCGTTGTGGTGGTTCGAGCGCCTCGGGGACGTCGTGCCCAACCACGTGCTGTCCGCCACCGACGTCCCGGAGGAGTTCGCCGGCCGGGCGATCCGCTGCCGGCGCCTGGAGATGATCCCGGTGGAGTGCATCGCCCGCGGCTACCTCGCCGGCCTGGGTCTGCAGGAGTACCGGACGCACGGCAGCATCAGCGGCGTCGAGTTGCCGGACGGCCTGGTGGAGGGCTCGAGGCTCCCGGAGCCCGTGTTCACCCCGACGACCAAGGCCCCGCGGGGCGAGCACGACGAGTTCATCACCCTCACCGACGTCGCCGCCGAGGTCGGCGAGGTGACCGCCGGGCAGCTGCGGGACCTGACGCTGCGGCTCTACCGCCGCGGCGCGGAGCTGGCGGCCGGCAAGGGGATCATCATCGCCGACACCAAGGTCGAGTTCGGCCGCGCGGCGGACGGCACGCTCATGCTGGCCGACGAGCTGCTCACCTCCGACTCGTCCCGGTTCTGGCCGGCCTGGTCGTGGGAGCCCGGTGGGCCGCAGTTCGCCTTCGACAAGCAGTACGTCCGGGACTGGGCGTCGAGCACCGGCTGGGACCGCCGCCCTCCTGCCCCCGAGGTGCCGCCGGACGTCGTGGCCGCCACCCAGGCCCGCTACGTCGAGGCCTACGAGCGCCTCACCGGGCTGCGCTGGGTGTAGCCGGCGGCCGCCCGCCGGGGGGCGCCCTGCCCGCTCAGGCCCAGGGACGTCGGGAGCGCGCCGACCAGTAGGCCTCGGCCGGGCCTACGGCGTCCAGGAGCTTCGCCCACGCCCCCTCCGGGATGTCCAGCGTGGCGGCGTCCGCGTTGCTGACCACCTGGTCGGGGGTGACCGCGCCGGAGAGCACCCGCCAGGCCCACGGCTGGGCCAGCGCTGCGGCGATCGCCAGCTGGTCGACGCCGACGCCCAGCCCGGCGGCCACCTCGGCCGCCTGCCGGGGTCCCTGGGTGCCGTCCTGGCCGCCGGGGGCGAGCAGGCCGTTCGCCACGGCCTCCTTGACGATCACCCGGGCGCCGCGATCCGCCGCCTCGGCCAGCACCGGCCCGGCGGAGGGTTCGAGCAGGTTCCAGGTCGCCTGCACCGAGGTGAACAGCGGCCCGCCGTCCACGACCACGTCCAGCGCCCGGAGCACCACCTCGCCCTGGTTCGCGCCGGACGTCGACACCCCGACCCGCACGCCGTCCGACCGCAGCCGCGCGAGCGCCCGGTGCAGCGCCGCGTCCTCCAGCACGCCGGTCTCCAGGGTGGCCGAGTGCACGTGGTAGACGTCGAGCCGGTCACCGAGCCACGCCCGGGTCTGGGCGAGCTGCTCGGTGAAGGCGGCCAGGGAGTGGTCCTTGACCTCGTGCACCTCGGCGTCCAGCCGCCAGTCACCGACGTAGCGGTACCCCCACTTCGAGCCGACCACGACATCGCCCGCCTCGGGGTGCGCGGCGAGCCAGCCGGCCAGGAACTCCTCGGCCCGGCCGTAGGAGCGGGCCGCGTCGACGTAGCGGATCCCCACGGCGTAGGCGGCGTCCAGCACCTCGTGCGCTCGCCCCCGCAGGGCCTCGACGTCGCGCCGGCCGCCCAGGTCGGCCTGCCGGCCCGCGGTGATGTAGGCGGGCCGGCCGACCGCGGCCAACCCCATCCCCAGCCGGACGGCGCTCACCCGAGCAACGCTCGCACCTCGACCGGGCCCGGCTGCTCCAGGGCACGCCCGGCCAGCACGGCCGCCGCGGCGACGTCCACCGC
This sequence comes from Actinomycetota bacterium, assembly GCA_046734255.1. Taxonomy (GTDB): domain Bacteria; phylum Actinomycetota; class Actinomycetes; order Actinomycetales; family Kineosporiaceae; genus JBKPQU01. Next base: position 806 of record JBKPQU010000192.1, on the reverse strand, counting down.
CGAGGCGGCCTCCTTGACCGCCGGGACCGCCCGCGGGGTGACGCTCAGCTCGCGCACCCCCAGCCCGATCAGGAGCGCGACCGCCCGTTCGTCGGCCGCCAGCTCACCGCAGACCGCGACCAGCGCGCGGCCCGCCGCACCCCGGCAGACCGCGGCGACCAGCTGGAGCAGTCCCGGGTCCAGCGGGTCGGCGAGCGCGGCGAGGCCGGCGTTGCCGCGCTCGGCGGCCAGCGCGTACTGGGTCAGGTCGTTGGTGCCGATCGAGAGGAAGTCGGCGAGCCGGGACAGCGAGGCGGACTTCAGCGCCGCGGCCGGCACCTCGACCATCGCGCCGACGTGCATCCCGGACGGCGCCCCCCGCCCGTCGGCCGCCACCGCCTCGTCGAGCAGGGCCCGGGCGGCGCGAAGCTCGTCGACCGTGCTGACCATCGGGAACATCACGTTGACCGGGGTGACGTGGGCGACCCGGACGATCGCCAGCAGTTGCTCGGCGAGCAGCCCGGGCCGGGCGAGGGAGAGCCGGATCCCGCGCAGACCGAGGAACGGGTTCGCCTCCACCGGCATCGGGAGGTAGCGCAGCGGCTTGTCGCCGCCGACGTCCAGGGTGCGCAGCGTCACCCGCCGGCCGCCCATCGCCTCGGCGATCGCGAGGTAGGTGGCCTCCTGCTCGGCGACGTCCGGCGCGTGCTGGCGGTCCAGGAACAGGAACTCCGTGCGGACCAGCCCGAGCAGGTCGGCGCCGCAGTCTGCGGCGACGCGGGCGTCGTCGGTCGAGCCGGCGTTGGCGCCCACGGGCACGTGCACGC
>JBKPQU010000191.1:0-12716 GCA_046734255.1 Actinomycetota bacterium | reverse complement strand
TCATCGGGTACGGCGCGTGGGTCACCCGCCGGGCCCGCCGGCCCCACCTGGTCCGCGGGCTGGCGCTGGTCGCCCTGGGCGCTGCGCTGCTGGTCGTCGGCGCCCCGCCGATCGTGATCGCCGCGGCCGTCCTGGTCGTCGGCGGCTATGCCGTGTACCTCGCCCAGCGGGTGGCCGCCGGTACCGGGCCCCCGCCGGTGCAGGTGTACCAGTGACCCGGTGGACGCGGCGGCAGGTCCTTCGGGCAGGGGGAAAGACGGCGCTGGGCCTGGCGGGCCTCGCCGTGCTGGGGGAGGGGGTTTCCGGCCTCCTCGACGCGCCGGGCGCCGGCGGGGGGCCGGTGGCCGACCTGGAGGCTCCGACCGTCGACCCGAACTCCCTGGCCTCCGAGTACGACTACGTCGTGATCGGCTCGGGTGCCGGCGGGGGGCCGGTCGCCGTCCGGCTGGCCGAGGCGGGCCGCTCGGTGCTGGTGCTGGAGGCCGGCCCGGGCGCCACCGACCCGGTGGTGCGCGACGTGCCCGCCTTCCACCTCAAGGCCAGCGCGGACCCGGAGATCTCCTGGGACTTCCTGGTCCGGCACTACACCCTGGACGCCGATCACGGCTCGGGGTTCGTCCCCCGGCCCGACGAGCGCGGCGGCGTGCTCTACCCGCGCTCCTCGACGATCGGCGGGTGCACGGCGCACTACGCGATGGTCGCGCTGGTCCCCGAACCCGACGACTGGTCGGAGATCGTCCGGGTCACTGGGGACGCGTCGTGGAACCCCACGGTGATGGACACCTACCTCGCCGCCGTCCGCCGCTGGCTCCCGATCGAGATGGCCCCGCCGTCCGTGCTGCTCAAGGACCGTGCGGTGGCCCGGATGGTGGTGGCCGCGGCGCTGGAGGCCGGCCTGCCGGTGCCGCGACCGGGCCACGAGGTCGACCTGAACAAGCTGCAGATCCCTCCCGGGGCGCTGCCGGACCCCAACGACCCGGCGCTGGTCGAGGAGGGCCGCGAGGGGCTGTTCCTGGTCCCGCAGGCCACCGAGGGCGGTCACCGCAAGGGGACCCGCGACCTGATCCTGTCCTCGCTGCGCCGGCTGGACGGCAAGCTGACCGTGCAGACGGACGCGCTGGCCGAGCGGATCGTCCTCGAATCCGACGACACCGCGGGGGCCGGCGCGCTGCGCGCCTCTGCGGTGGAGTTCCGGCACGGGCGGCACCTGTACTCGGCGTCGCCGCAGTCGTCGCGCGACGCCTCCTACACCCGGCATCGCGTGCGGGTGCGCCGGGAGGTCGTGGTCTCCGGCGGGGCCTTCAACTCCCCGCAGCTGCTGATGCTCTCCGGGGTCGGCGCGCCCGAGCAGCTGCGCCGCCGCGGCATCGACGTCCGGATCGACCTGCCGTCGGTCGGGGTGGGCCTGCAGGACCGCTACGAGATGAGCGTGGTCACCCGGTTCGAGCGGCCCTTCGACGTCACCCGGAGCTGCACGTTCGGCGCGCCGGGTGACCCGTGCCTGGCCGACTGGCGGGCCGACCCGACCGAGGCGGTCTACGGCAGCAACGGCATCGTCGTCGGGGCGAAGCTGCGCAGCGGCGCCGAGGACTGGCCGGACGTCTACGTGTTCGGCTCGCCGAGCCGCTTCGAGGGCTACACGCCGGGCTTCGAGAAGAAGGCGCTGGCCGACCTCCGCTACTTCACCTGGGCGGTGCTCAAGGGCTGGTCGCGCAACCACGCCGGCACGGTGGGGCTGCGCTCGGCCGACCCGACCGACACCCCGGAGATCAACTTCCACTACTTCGGCGACGGCACCATGACCGGTGGGGCCGGCGCGGCGATCGACCTGCACGGCGTGGTCACGGGGATGGAGTTCGCCCGGAGGGTCAACCGGCGCTCGGCCTCGCTGGCCTGGCTGGATCAGAACAGCGCCGAGGAGGTGTTCCCCGGGCCGGAGATCCGCGAGGTCGAGAACCTCGACGAGACGATCCGCCAGCAGGCCTGGGGGCACCACGCGTCGTGCTCGAACCCGATCGGGCGCCGGGAGGACGGGCGCAGCGTGGTCGACTCGCGGCTGCGCGTGCACGGGACGACCAACCTGCGGGTGGTGGACGCCTCGGTGTTCCCCCGCATCCCCGGCCTGTTCCCCGTGATCGCCGTCTACACGTTGGCCGAGAAGGCCGCAGCGATGATTCTCGCCGATGGAGGGGGCCAGGCATGATCGAGCGAGGCGACGCCGTCAGTTACCCGTTGTCCAGCCCGCTGGACGACCAGCCTGAGATAGACACCGCTGCGGCGATCGTCGGCAGCGGCTTCGGCGGCTCGGTCGCCGCCGCCCGCCTCGCCCCCGAGTTGGGGGCGGACGTGATGGTCCTCGAGCGCGGCCGGGAGATCCCGCTCGGCGGCTTCCCGCGCAACGGCGCCGAGGTCGCGGCGCAGCTGCGCACTCCCGCGAACCCGCTCGGGCTGTTCGACGTCCTGCTCGGGCTGGACCTCGACGTCCTGATGGCCAGCGCGCTGGGCGGCGGCTCGCAGATCTACGCCGGGGTGACGCTGCCGCCGCCCGACGAGGTCTTCGCCCAGGCCGACGGCGAACGCCGGATCTGGCCGGAGGCGCTGAGCAACGAGGCGCTCGACGCGTACTACGACACCGTGCGCCGGCGGCTCGCGGTCGAGCCGTGGCTGGACTCCTCCGACGTCGAGCAGGGCGGAGGTGCCACCCCGATCGGCTTCCTGGGCGGCTCGCCGGCCCGCGAAGACGCCGCGGACCCCAAGCACTCCGAGCGGGTCGACGCCTACGGCCGCACGCCGGACCAGCGACCGGCGCTGCCCAAGGCGGATCCCGTGCGGGCATGGGCTAGCCGGCACTCGGGGTCGGCGTACCGCCCGCCGCTGGCGATCTCGCTGACCGCCGCGCCGTCCGATGACAGCCCCGCCTCGCACCGCCCTCTGTGCATCCACTGCGGATGCTGCGTGACCGGCTGCAACGTGGGGGCGAAGAACACCCTGACCACCACGTACCTCGCCGATGCCGTCGCCGCCGGCGCGCGGGTCGCCTGTCCGGTGGAGGTCATCCGGATCCGGCGGGGGACCCGCCGACGGTGGCTGCTCGAGGTGGTCGACCACTCGCGGCCCGGGCGCAGGATCTCGCGCCTGGTGCACGCGGACCTGGTCGTCGTCGCCGCCGGGGCGGTCCGCTCGGTGGAGCTGCTGCTGCGCTCGGCGAAGGAGTTCCCGCTGTCCCGCACCCTGGGCACCCGGGTCTCGGCCAACGGCGACGCGTGGATCATGTCTTACGACGGCGACAACCGCCTGAACGCGGCCCCCGTGGGGCGGATCCGCCCCGGCCCGACGATCACCATCTGCGCCGAGGCGGTCTACCCCGACACCGGGCCGATGCTGGTCCAGGACGGCGCGTTCCCCGCCTCGACCGTCACGGTGGCCAGCCGCGGGCTCGCGCTGGCGACGGGCCGCCCGGGGATCGCGGCACGGAAGGGCCGGGCCGTCGCGGCGCTGAGCCGTTCCCAGGTGTGGCTGGCGATGAGCCTGGACAGCGCGCAGGGCGTCGCCGTGCTCGACCGCAAGGGCCGGGTGCGGGTGCGCTGGCCCGGGCTGATCAAGGACCCGGCGATGAAGCGCGCCGAGGCCGCGCTCGGCGAGCTGGCCCGGATGGAGGGGGCGCGCGCCGTCGTGCCGCCGCGGCGCTGGGGCCGCGGCCACACACCGACCACCGTGCATCCCCTCGGGGGCTGCGCGATGGCCGACAGCGTCGAGCACGGCGTCGTCGACGCCGCGGGGCGGGTGTACCACCCGGCCGGCGGCATCCACCGGGGGCTGTACGTCCTGGACGGCTCGGTCTGCCCGACCGCCCTGGGCTCCAACCCGTCGCTGGCGATCGCCGCGCTGACCGAGCGCGCCATGCAGGAGATCGTGGCCATGGACCTGGGGGTCATCCACCCCGCCGCGGCGGTCACATGATGCGTACCCGCTCGGCGATAGTGCTGGTGGCCGCGCTCCTCGCGCTGGTCATCTCGCTGCCGGTGCGGGTGCTCGGAGCCTCCGCGACCCACGTCGCGCTGCCGCCGTCGAAGCTGACCCCGACCGGGCCGCTGCCCGCGATGCGGATCACCTACCTGCCCGCGGCGGCCGTTCGTGCCGGCGAGCCGGGCTCGATCCGGGTGGTCGAGTACGGCCGCAGCGACGCGGTGGCGGACCTGATCTTCGTCCACGGGCACGCCGACCGCGCGGACAACCACCGGGACCTGTTCCGGGCCTGGGGCGCGGCTGGCCTGCACGTGATCTCGTTCGACCTCCCCTCGCACGGGGAGACCAGCACCCGCCGGATCGACGCCTGGGACGACGCCGATCTGTTCGCCGTGATCGCCACCCTGGCCCGCTCGGCAGGTGACCCGGACCGCCCGCTCGTGCTCGCCGGCTGGTCGTTCGGCGGGCTTCTGGTCGCCTCGCTGCTGCGCGACGCCGACGCGATGAAGAGCCTGGGGCGCACGCCGTCCGCGGCTGTGCTGCTCGTCCCCGCCGTCACCCCGCTGCCGTTCAGCGGCGGCGACGGGATCTCCCGGACGCACTCGCTGACCCACGATCCCGCGCCGCCGGTGGCCGGGCCGCCGCATCCGGTCAGCCCGCTGCTCGACCCCGTCTTCGCCGTCCGGTTGCTCGTGGACGCCTGGCGGGCCCGGGCGCACGAGATCCCCGGCACGGTCCCGGTGGAGGTCGTGGTCTCCGACCCGAAGCAGGACCGGTTCGTCGACGCCGCCGCGCTGCTGCGGTGGGCGCAGTCGCAGCGGGCCGGCGGTGCGCGGGTCGACATCCTGTCGTGCACCGGTGCCCGGCACGCGGTAGACCTCGAGCCGTGGCCGATCGGTCCCGAGGTGATGTCGAGCACGGTGGACTTCCTGTCCCACCAGGTCCCGGGGGTCGCGGCCGCGGTGCCGCCGAGCCGGTCGATCGGAGCGCCGCCGTGCCGGCCCCGGTGAGCTTCGTCGAGACCATGTCCGGGACCGTCGCGCCGAGCGAGGGAGGGACCCCGCGCCCCTTCGTGCTCGCCGGGCTGCGGATCGGCGTCGCCGGCCGTCCCGGCCCGGACGACGGCCTGCCCGGGCGGGTGCTCGGCGGGGAGGTGGTCCACCTGGGCCGGCACTGGCGGGTCGGCGGGGGGGACTTCAACGCGCTGGCAGCGTCACCGGACGGCGGCCGGCGGATGCACTACCGCCTGGACGCGAGCGACGGCGGGCACCGGATCGAGGTGCTCGGGGTGAAGACCGTGACCGGCGGTGCCCTGCGGATCTGGCGGCAGACCACGACGCTCGACGTGCGCGTCCTGCATCCGGACGAGGGTCCCGCGCCCGCCTGGACCGGGACGCTGCGGCTGAGCGCGGCGTCCTTCGCCCGCCAGCTGACCACGATGCGTGGCCGGCCGGGCGCTCTGGCCGCGTTCGGTCTCCGGTTCGCCGCCCGACTACCGTTGCGGGCCCGCTGATCTCCGGCTTACGGTCGCGCATGGCCAACGTTCTGCCGCAGGTGCTCGACGCGCTGCGGGACGTCTACGACCCGTGCTGCCGGGAGAAGGGCATCTCCGTCGTCGACATGGGTCTGGTCCGCTCCGCGGAGCTGGCCGACGACGGCCAGGCGCGGGTGGAGCTGCTGCTGACCTCCGGGTGGTGCCCGTTCGCGGCGCGGGTGCTGACCGAGGTGCGGGAGCGGCTGGACGGCGTCCCGGGCCTGGAGGGCGCAGACGTCGAGATCGTCTGGGACGAGGCCTGGACCACCGATCGACTTTCGCCGTCGGCGCGGCGCGCCCTGCGCTTCCTCCCGGACCCCGCGCAGGTTCCCGACCGCGACGCCTACATCGCGACCCACTGGGGAGGACAGAAGTGATCGACGACGTCTTCGTGTTCGACGGGGTCGCGCACCCCTTCAACTTCGACGCCAAGAACGCGCTGAGCAGTGCCGGGGAGATGTTCTCCAACCACCTGTACGCCTTCCATGCGGCGCTCACGCCGGACAACGAGCCGAAGCTGCCGCCGGAGGAATTCCTCCGGCAGTGGACGATCGGCGACATCCGGAAGATGGTCTACGAGGAGTCCGACACGGACATGCTCGTCGCGATGCCGCTGCCGCTGACCGACCTCTACCGGGACGGTCTGTCGCCGTGGGAGGAGTGCGCCGAGCTGGCCGCCCGGGACTCAGACCGCACGGTGTTCTGGGGCACGGTGAACCCGTTGGAGGGCAGGACGGCGCTGGACCTGATGGAGCGCCAGGTCGGCGAGCACAACGCGAAGGCGTTCAAGTTCTACAACGTCCGCTACGACTACGGGAGGCCGTTCCCGTGGCGGATGGACGACCCGCAGGTGGCGTTCCCGATCTTCGAGAAGGCGCAGGAGCTCGGCGTCAACCTGATCGGCGTCCACAAGGGCGTGCCGCTCGGCCCCCAGCCGATCGAGCACACCCAGACCTGGGACATGGACGGCGCCGCCGCCAACTTCCCGGACATCAACTTCGTGATCTTCCACGTCGGGCTGCCGTTCCTCGACGAGACGTGCTGGCAGCTGATCCGCTACCCGAACCTGTACGCGTCGCTGGCGGCGACGATCAACTTCCTGGTCCGGGCCCCGCGGATGTTCGCCGAGATCCTCGGGAAGCTGCTGTTCTGGTGCGGCGAGGACAAGATCGTCTACGGCAGCGAGGCGCCGATCTTCCACCCGCAGTGGGCGCTGCGCGCGTTCATGGACTTCCAGATCCCGCAGGACCTGTGCGAGGGGTACGGCTACCCGCAGCTCACCGAGACCGCCAAGCGGAAGATCCTCGGGCTGAACCTGCTGCGGCTGCACGGGATGGACGTCGACGAGACGGTGTCCCGGCTGGGCCGCACCGGGCGTGGCTGACGCTCCGCGAGTGTGACGGTCCCGGGGTTCCGCCCGCGAGTGTGACGGTGCCGGGGTTCCGGCCCGCGAGTGTGACGGTGCCGGGGTTCAGGCCCGCGAGTGTGACGTCTGCGGTGATTCCGGGCGCTCTTTTCCGCACAACGTCACACTCCCCTTCGGGGGGCCCAGCGCGGGCACGGGGCGCGAGCCTGCCCGGGGAAGGGGCGGCGCCGTCGCCGCCGGGTTAGGGTCGGCGGGTGAGCCGGATCAAGGTCGGGACGGCGTCGTGGACCGACAAGACGCTGCTCGCCTCGGGCTGGTACCCGAAGGGCGTGGACAACGCGGAGAGGCGGCTGGAGTACTACTCCAGCCAATTCCCGCTGGTCGAGGTCGACTCCACCTACTACACGCCGCCCAACGAGCGGAACAGCACGTACTGGGTCGAGCGGACGCCGGACGGCTTCACCTTCAACATCAAGGCGTTCTCGCTGTTCACCCAGCACCCCACCCGGGTGGCGGCGATCTACAAGGACCTCCGGCCCGAGACCGACAAGACCAACGTCTACCTCAAGGACCTCGAACCGGCCGTGGTCGACGAGGCGTGGGAGCGCTTCCTGAGCGCGATCGCGCCGCTGGCCGACGCCGGCAAGCTCGGCGCCGTCTTGCTTCAGTTCCCGCACTGGTTCGTGGTCGGCTCGAAGAACAGGGAGTACGTGCTGCAGTGCCGTGAGCGATGCGAGCCGTACGAGGTCTGCGTGGAGTTCCGGCACGAGTCCTGGATGTCGGAGCGGAACCGCGAGCGCACGCTGGACTGGCTGCGCACCTACCGGCTGCCGTACGTCTGCGTCGACATGCCACAGGGCCACCGGTCCTCGGTGCCGCCGGTGGTCGAGGCCACCTCCCGGCTGGCGGTCGTCCGCTTCCACGGGCACAGCGAGAAGTGGCAGAGCCGGGACATCTACGAGCGGTTCGGCTACCTGTACACCCAGGAGGAGCTGATCCCGTGGGCGGACAGGATCAGGAAGCTGAGCGAGGCCACCGAGCAGGTGCACGTGCTGCTGAACAACTGCTACCGGGACTACGCGCAGACCAACGCCCGCCAACTGGCCGACCTGCTCGTCGTTGACGACTGAGCTTGGCGACTAGCCTGACGACCATGGCAGGGACCGACAGCTTCAGAAGCGCGCGCGACCTCCTGCTGCGCCACCGCGAGGACTACGAGTCGGCGTACCGCGAGTTCTCCTGGCCGCAGCTGGAGGAGTTCAACTGGGCGCTGGACTGGTTCGACGTGATCGCCGCGGGGGAGGCGGCCGACCGTCCGGCGCTGTGGATCGCCGGCGAGGACGGCGGCGAGGACAAGGTGTCGTTCCGGGCGATGTCCGAGCGCTCGGACCGGGTCGCGAACTGGCTGCGGGAGCAGGGCGTGGCGCGTGGGGACCGGCTGATCCTCATGCTCGGCAACCAGGTCGAGCTGTGGGAGACGATCCTCGCGGCGACCAAGCTCGGCGCCGTGCTGATCCCGAGCACGACGCTGCTCGGCGCGGCCGACCTGCGCGACCGGATCGAGCGCGGCCGGGCCCGGCACGTCGTGGCCGCCTCGGCGGTGGCCGGCACGTTCGCCGACGTCCCCGGCGAGTACACGCGGATCGCGGTGGGGGCCGCCGTCCCGGGATGGCTCGACTACGCGCAGGCCTACCGGTCGCCCGCGGGCTTCGCCCCGGACGGCGTCACCCGGGCCGACGACACGCTGCTGCTGTACTTCACCTCCGGCACCACCGCACTGCCGAAGCTGGTGGAGCACACGCACGCCTCCTACCCGGTCGGGCATCTGTCGACGATGTACTGGATCGGCCTGCAGCCGGGCGACGTCCACCTCAACATCTCCTCCGCCGGCTGGGCGAAGCACGCCTGGAGCAACGTGTTCGCCCCGTGGAACGCCGAGGCGACGGTGTTCATCCACGGCTTCACGCGCTTCGACCCGGACCGGCTGCTGGAGGTCATGGAGCGCTGCGGCGTGACCAGCTTCTGCGCGCCGCCGACCGTGTGGCGGATGATGATCCAGACCGACCTCACGAAGCTGGCGACGCCGCCCCGGATCGTCGTCGCGGCCGGGGAGCCGCTCAATCCCGAGGTGATCGAGCAGGTGCGCAAGTCCTGGGGCGTGACGATCCGCGACGGATTCGGCCAGACCGAGACCACCGTGCAGGTCGCCAACACGCCCGGCCAGCCCGTGAAGCCCGGCTCGATGGGCCGCGCCGTCCCGGGGTACCGGGTGGCCCTGCTCGACCCCGCCACCGGGTCGCCCGCGGCCGAGGGGGAGATCTGCCTGGACCTGTCGGACCGCCCGCTCGGGTTGATGGTCGGCTACCGCGGCGACGCCGGGCGCAACACCGAGGCGATGCACGACGGCTACTACCACACCGGCGACGTCGGCGCCCGGGACGAGGAGGGCTACATCACCTACGTCGGCCGCGCCGACGACGTGTTCAAGGCCTCGGACTACCGGATCTCGCCGTTCGAGCTGGAGAGTGTGCTGCTCGAGCACGAGGCGGTCGCCGAGGCGGCGGTGGTCCCCTCGCCGGACCCGCTGCGGCTCGCGGTACCGAAGGCCTACATCACGCTCGCCGGCGGCTGGTCGCCGGACGCGGACACCGCCCGGGCGATCTTCCGGCACAGCCGGGAACACCTGCCGCCGTTCAAGCGGGTCCGCCGTCTGGAGTTCGCGGAGCTGCCGAAGACGATCTCCGGCAAGATCCGCCGGGTCGAGCTGCGCGGGGAGGAGAAGGTCAAGCACCCCGACGCGGATGCGCGCCCGGCGGGGGAGTTCTCCGACACCGACTTCCCGGAGCTACGCGCTTAGGCAGGCCCAGACCTTCTCCGCGGTCAGCGGCAGGTTGAGCGCGGAGGTGTCGTGGCCGTCCAGCGCGTCCCGGACGGCGTTGAGCACCGCCGGCGGCGTCCCGATGCAGCCGGACTCGCCGGCTCCCTTGGTGCCGAGCGGCACGTTGGGGTTCGGGGTGACCTGCTCGCCGAGCACGATCTCCGGCAGCTCGGCAGCAGTGGGCACCGAATAGTCCAGCAGCGTCGAGGTCAGCGGCTGGCCGGTCTCGTCGTAGCGCACCTGCTCGTACAGCGCCTGGCCGAGGCCCTGCACGATCGAGCCGAGCACCTGCCCCTCGACCAGCGCGGGGTTGACCACGACGCCGCAGTCGTCGACAGCGGCCAGCCGCAGCACCCGGACGTCGCCGACGTCCGGGTCGACCTCGACAACGCACACGTAGCTGCCGAACGGGAACGCCTGCGGCGAGGCGAAGGTCTCCTCGGCCTCCAGCGGCCCGGACGCGGCCAGGTCGGCCAGCGTCACCGCGTCCCCGGTGCCCTCCCGGACGAAGGTGCCGCCGGACTGCCGGACGTCCTCGACCGGGCAGCCCAGCGTGGACGCCGCCCGCGAGCGCGCCTGCTCGCGTACCGCCGCCCCGGCGAGGTGCAGCGCCGAGCCGCCCACCTGCATCGAGCGGCTGCCGAACGTCCCGGTGCCCTCGGCGACCACCCCGGTGTCGCCGAGTCGCACGCGCACCGTCGCCAGCTCGACCCCGGCCGCGTCGGCGAGCACCTGCGCGAAGGAGATCTCGTGGCCCTGGCCCTGCGGCGAGCTTCCGACCCGGCCGAGCACGGTCCCGTCGCCGAGCACCTCGACCCGCGCGTACTCGCTGCTGCCGCCCTCCCCGCCGGAGCGCTCGATCCAGCTGGCCACGCCTACCCCGAGCAGAGGGCCCGTTCCGGCGGCCCGCCTGCGCCGCTGCTCCTGCCGCCAGCCGTCGTAGCCGGCCAGCTCGGCGGCCTGCAGGAGCGCGGACTCGTACCGCCCGCTGTCGTAGACCGCTCCGGTGGGACTGCGGTACGGGAACGCCTCGGGCGGTACGAAGTTGCGCCGCCGCACCTCGATCGGATCCAGCCCGGTGGCCCGGGCGAGGTCGTCGACGGCGCGTTCGAGCGCGTAGGCGGCCTCCGGGCGGCCGGCGCCGCGGTAGGAGGCGGTGGGCGCCGCGTTGGTCAGGATGCCGCGCTGCCGTACGTGCAGCCGCGGGATCCGGTAGGGGCCGGAGATCACCCATGCGGTCATCGCCGGGACGAAGTCGCCGACGTGGGGATACGCGCCGACGTCGGCGTCGATCTCGGCGTCCAGCGCGAGGATCCGCCCGTCGGCGTCGGCGGCCAACCCCAGCCGCGTGGTCTGGCCGCGGCCGTGGGTTGCGGCGGTCAGGGCCTCGCGGCGGTCTTCCAGCCAGCGCACCGGCCGGCCGTGCCGGCGGGCCAGGCCCACGACGACGAGGTACTCGGGGTAGAGCTGGCTCTTGCCCCCGAAGGCGCCGCCGACGTCCGGCGCGGTCACCCGCACCGACTCCGGCGGCAGGCCGAATGCCGCGCTCAGTCCCGCCCGCAGGCGGTGCGGGGCCTGGTGGGAGCACCACACGTGGAGGGTGCCGTCGCGGGCGGGTACGGCCAGGATCGCGCGCGGCTCGATCGATGTCGGCGCCAGCCGGGGACTGTCCGCGACCGTGCGGACCACCACGGGCGCGGCGGCGAAGACGTCGTCGACCGCGGCGCCGAGCTCGCGCAGGCCGGCGATGTTCGACAGCCCGTCGAACAGTGCGGGGGCGTCCGGCGCCAGCGCGCGGGAGAGCCCGACGACCGCGGGCAGCGGGTCGAGGTCGACGGCCACCTCGGCGGCGCCGTCCTCGGCCGCGTAACGGTTCTCGGCCAGCACGACCGCCACGGCCTCGCCGGCGAAGCGCACCCGGTCGGTGGCCAGGGCGGGCCGGCGCATCGCCTGGGGAGCCGCGCTTCGCGGTGCCGCTGGGACGTCGGGCAGGTCGACGTCGGCGGCTGCGTAGGCGGCGATGACACCGGGGACGGAGCGGGCTGCGGCGACGTCGACCCGCGCGATGCGGGCGTGCGCCAGGTCGCTGCGGACGAAGTGCGCCTCCAGCAGGCCCGGCACGCGGACGTCGCCGACGAAGCGGCCGCCGCCTGCGACCAGCGCATCGTCACGCGGCCGGTGCATCGCGCGCCCGACGTAGTTCCCGACATGGGTCGGGGCCGCGTCGTCCACGCCCGGTCCCCTTCCGAAGACCTGCTCGAGCAACGGGCCCGTTGCTCGAGCAGGCCGGCGATGTTACCTTCCGCCGAAGTGAAGCCGCAATCGTTTGCCTACACGACGCCGGACTCGGTCACGGACGTGCTGGAACTGCTCGACCGGCACGGCCCGGAGGCCGCAGTGCTCGCCGGCGGGCAGAGCCTGGTGCCGATGATGAACCTGCGGCTGGCCCGGCCCGCCGTGCTCGTCGACATCAACGGCGTCGCTGGTCTGGACGCGCTGGAGGTCCGGGACGGGCAGTTGTGCGTCGGGGCCACGGTCCGCCACCACGACCTGGAGAAGGGGCAGCGGCTCGACCGGGCCGGTGTGGACGTCGGGCCGCTCGGTCGGCTGCTCAGCGACGTCGCCGGCCATGTCGGTCACCTCCCGATCCGGATCCGGGGGACGCTCGCCGGCAGCCTGGCGCACGCCGATCCGAACGCCGAGTGGCCGGTGGTCGCGACCGCGCTCGGCGCCACGCTCGTCCTGGCCGGCCGATCCGGGCGACGGTCGGTCGCGGCGGAGGACTTCTTCGACCTGCCGTTCGCGCCGGCCCGCTCGGCCGACGAGGCGCTGCTCGAGGTCCGCTTCCCGGTTGCGGAGCCGGGCTGGGGCGGGGGGTTCGCCGAGTTCGCGCCCACCGCGGGCGCCTTCGCCACCGCCGCGGTCTGCGCTGCCGCCCGGGTGCTCGACGGCGTCGTCGGCGAGTGCCGGGT